>RFTM01000563.1 GCA_009923475.1 Gammaproteobacteria bacterium
GCGCTGGAGTTCCACCGCACCGACACTTACCTGCGCGCCTTCGGCATAGAAAGCACCGTGGTGGTGTTCGGCAGCGCCCGGGCACCCGCCCCCGAGGACGGCCGGGACGGCCACCCCCTCGCCCGGCACTACGCCGAGGCCCGGGCCTTCGCGCATGCCCTCAGCCGCGGCGCCATGCATGCCGAGGGCTGCCATCGGCTGGTGGTGGCCACCGGGGGCGGGCCAGGCATCATGGCGGCGGCCAACCGCGGCGCCAGCGAGGCGGGCGCGCCGACCATCGGCTTCAACATCCGCCTGCCCCACGAGCAGCATCCGAACCCCTGGATCACGCCCGGGCTCGCGTTCCGCTTCCACTATTTCGCGCTGCGCAAGATGCATTTCCTGCTGCGCGCCCGCGCGCTGGTGGCGTTCCCCGGAGGCTTCGGCACGCTCGACGAGGTGTACGAGGCGCTCAACCTCGTCGCCACCCGCACCATCGAACCCATGCCGATCGTGCTCGTCGACCGCGGGTACTGGGCGCGCATGCTGGACCTCGACCATCTGGTCGCCGAGGGCCTGATCGGCGCGGCCGAGGCGGCCTTGGTGCACCGCTGCGATACCGGCGAGGAAGCGGCCCGGCACGTGCTCGAGCATTGCGGCTGCGGCTGAACCGGAAGGGATATGGGTCCTGCGCGACTCGAACGCGCGACCAACTGGTTAAAAGCCAGCTGCTCTACCGACTGAGCTAAGGACCCGGAGGAAGGACGCGGATTTTACACGAGGCCGCGGCGGTAATGCGTAGGGTCGGGCACCCCGGCGGCCTCAAAACCCTCGCGGCGCAGGCGACAGGAGTCGCAGCGCCAGCAGGCCGCGCCATCGGCATCCGCCTGGTAACAGGACACCGTCAGCCCGTAGTCGACGCCGAGCCCGAGACCCATGCGGATGATCTCGCGCTTGGACAGGGAGACGAGCGGCGCCAGCACCTGCACCGGCTGCCCCTCCACGCCCGCGCGGGTACCGAGCCGCGCGACCTCGCGGAACGCGTCGAGGAACTCCGGACGGCAGTCGGGATAGCCGGAGTAATCGACGGCATTGACCCCGACCACCACGGCCTGTGCGCCGAGCACCTCCGCCCAGCCGAGCGCGAGCGCGAGCAGCAGCGTGTTGCGGGCCGGCACATAGGTGGAGGGGATGCCCACGGTCGGCGACTCCGGGACGGGCATCGCCGCGTCGGTGAGGGCCGAGCCGCCGATGCCCGCGAGGTCGACGCCCATCAC
>RFTM01000564.1 GCA_009923475.1 Gammaproteobacteria bacterium
TCGTCTCCGGCATCCTGCCCTTCGCGGGCTCCAGCGGCCGCGGCGTGGTGCGCACCTCGGGCGGCAGCACCGGGTCGACGGTGTTCGCCACGGTCGACGGCAACACCGCCAACATCCAGACCAACGCGCAGCGCATGGTCATCGATTGGCAGAGCTTCAACATCGGCGAAGGCCACCGGGTCAACTTCCTGTTGCCGGACCGTGCGTCGATCGCCGTCAACCGCGTGCGCGGCGTCGGCAGCGAGTTCGTCAGCCGCATCGACGGCGATCTCTGGTCGAACGGCAACGTGTGGCTGCTGAACCCGAACGGCGTGTTCTTCGGCGCCACGGCGCGGGTCGATGTCGCCGGCCTGCTGGCGACGCCGGCCTATCTCCGGAACCTGGATGACCTGATCGGCATCGACGGCAGCATCTCCCCCTCCCCCGATGTCGGGTTCAACATGCCGGGCTCCTCGTTCCAGACCGAGGTCTTGACGCCGGGCGCGATCGGCATCGCGCAGGGCGCCGAGATCCTGGTGCGCGGCGGGCCGGCGATGTTCATCGCGGGCAGCGGCGTGCAGGGCCGCACGCTCACGGTCGGCGGCACGGTGACGAGCCGCAGCAACGACCTCACGCGCGGTGTGCTCATGCCGCCCAATGTGTCCAACCAGAACGGCGATTACAGTTCGCTGCCGAACATGAGCGATCCCCATGAGGAGACCTCCTCACAGGTGGTGTACGCCGCGAGCGGCGATTTCGCCCTGAGGCTCGACACGCGCCAGCTCGGCGAGCTGCCGCTCCCGAACCCGTTGTCGAGCAACGACCTCGACCTCTTCGACCTCGTCATCGAGCGCGGCTTCGCCGGTCGGCAGGTCGCGACGGACCAGATCGCGCCCGATGCCATATCCATCGAGAGCTCGGCCAAGACGGTCGCGGGACAGGTGGTGGTCAGGGCGGCGGCGGAAGGCCTCGTGGTGAACCGCAGATACGATCCGCGCACCGACCTCGGCGACAACCTCGGCTGCGACCCCGCTCAAGCGACCTGCACCATCAACGCCAGGCCCGACGCAGACACCTATGTCTATATCCGAGGGGAGGGAGGCCAGGACTATTACGAGCTGCTGTGCGCGAAGGGTCCCGCCACCCAGACCTGCGGCACGCTGTCCGGCGAGCAGACGACCACTGGATTCCGGTTCAGCGCCTACTACGGCGCCGAGTCGTACAACCGTGCCGACTATGGTTGCGGGGACGCTCCCGGTTGCTCGC
>RFTM01000565.1 GCA_009923475.1 Gammaproteobacteria bacterium
ATGGCCGACGACACGCCGAAGCGCTTCGCGGCCTGCGGCTGGCAGGTCATCAAGGATGTCGACGGCCACGACGGCGAGGCCGTGCTCAAGGCGCTGCGCCGCGCCAAGTCCAACCGCCGCCAGCCGACGCTCATCTGCGCCAAGACCGTGATCGGCTGGGGCGCGCCCAACAAGCAGGGCAGCAAGTCGACGCACGGCGAGCCGCTCGGCGCCGACGAGGTGGCCGCGACGCGCGCCGCGCTCGGCTGGGACGCCGCGCCGTTCGTCGTGCCCGACGACATCCGCGCCGCCTGGGACCAGCGCGCCCGCGGCGAGCGCGCCGAGCGCGCCTGGAAGCGCCGCTTCAACCGCTACCGCCGCGAGTTCCCGGAGCTCGCCGCCGAGTTCACGCGCCGCATGCAGGGCGGACTGCCCGCCGATTGGGCGCGCCTGCGCGAGGCGGCGTTCGCGGCCGCCGCGGCCGTCAACGCGCCGCAGGCCACGCGCGCCTCGTCCCAGGCCGTGCTCAACGCGATCGGTCCCGGCATGGGGGAGCTGCTCGGCGGCTCCGCCGACCTCACCGGTTCGGTCAACACCTTCCGCAAGGACTCGGTGGCCGTGACGGGCCACGAGGGCGGCGGCAACTACGTGTACTACGGCGTGCGCGAGTTCGCGATGACCGCCATGATGAACGGCCTCGCGCTGCATGGCGGTTTCGCGCCCTATGCCGGCACCTTCCTGGTGTTCTCCGACTACGCGCGCAACGCGGTGCGCCTCGCGGCGCTCATGCACCAGCGCGTGCTGCTGGTCTACACGCACGACTCCATCGGGCTCGGCGAGGACGGCCCCACGCACCAGCCCGTCGAGCACCTCGCCGCGCTGCGCGCCATGCCGAACCTCAGCCTCTGGCGGCCCTGCGACGCGACCGAGACCGCCGCCGCCTGGTGCGCCGCCATCGAGCGTCGCGACGGACCCACGAGCCTCGTCTTCACGCGCCAGGCGCTGCCGCAGCAGCCGCGCGACGCCGCGCAGGTGGCCGCCATCGCGCGCGGCGGCTACGTGCTCATCGAACCGGCCGGCGCGGGGCTGCCCGAGGCCATCGTCATCGCCACCGGGTCCGAGGTCGCGACCTGCGCCGAGGCCGTGCGCGCCCTGAACGCCGCCGGCCGGCGCCTGCGCCTCGTCTCCATGCCCTCGACCGACGTGTTCGAGAAGCAGGACGAGGCTTGGCGCGAGTCGGTGCTGCCGAAGGCGGTGCG
>RFTM01000566.1 GCA_009923475.1 Gammaproteobacteria bacterium
GAGCCGCCGCAGGTTGCGCATCGGCACGCCCGCAGCGAGCGCCTTGTCGGCCGCGAAATCCGAGACGACGAAGAAGACGTCGACGAGGTACGGCATCAGCACCCGGATGTGCCAACGGCCGATGTTGATGATGTGCTTGAAGGCCGCGATGCGGCAGCCGCGCAGCATCGCGATGAGGTACATCGGCCAGTAGAGCTTGGTGCGGTTGGTCACGATCCACTTCGGCCGCAGCTCCGTGATGCAGCGCCAGACCAGCGCGAGCAGGCGCGGGTCGATGCCGCCGCGGCAATCGACGCGCCGGACATCGACACCGTAGCGCTCCAGGATCGGCCCGACATCGCTGTCGCCGCGGACGATCGCGGTGACGCCGTGCCCGGCACGATGGCATCCGGTGGCGAGCGACGCGAAGTGCTGCTCCGTGCCCCAGGCCCTGCGGCTCACGTCGACGAACAGCAGCTTCATGCCGCCCGCCTGCCCAGCGCCGCGTAGGGCGTGGCCACTTTGAGGGCGAAGCGGAGCAGCCCCTTGTCGCCGTTGATCGAGATGCGGGGCAGCGCGAAGGCATCGTCCCCGGACCGCGCGATCCCGCGGCGCGTCGACACCGCGGACTCGTAACCGGCGGCCGCCGCGGCTTCCCGGACATGGGCGGATTCGTCGCCGTAGGGATAGCAGAGATGCCGCACCGGCGCACCGGTCAGCCGCTCGAGCAGCGCCTTGCTGCCCGTGAGCTCGCGGGCCAAGGCCACATCGTCGATCGTCGTGAGCCGCGGGTGGCTCAGCGTGTGCGAGCCGATCTCGTTGCCCGCGGCGCGCCACAGCGCGATGTCGTCCGGATCCATCAGCGGCTTGCGGACGTTCAGCTGTTCAGCGTCCCAGGCGTTGTGGTCGGCGATGTGGCCGGCGACCACGAAGCAGGTGGCCGTGAATCCGCAGTTCCGGAGGATCGGCAAGGCGTCGGTCACGTTGTCGAGATAACCGTCATCGAAGGTGAGCGCGACCAGGCCGCGCGCCTGTCCCGCACGCAACGCCGCGAGGCCCTCGGAGAGCGACACGCCACGCATGCCGATTCTCTGCAACAGCCGGCACTGCCGCTCGAACAAGCGGACGGACACATAGAGCTTCGGCAACCGGGCATTGGCCGGCGGCGTGCCGAAAGTGGTCGACACGACCGAAGAGACCGAATTCAAAGTGACGGTCGAGCAACTCGAACGCGCGCGCACGCCGCGCACGAAGGTGCT
>RFTM01000567.1 GCA_009923475.1 Gammaproteobacteria bacterium
CAACCGGCGTAGTACGCCGCCGACTTGGCGGATTCGACCTCGAGGAGCATGTCGGCGCACTTGTGCTTGATGGCCTGGAACGAGCCGATGGGACGACCGAACTGCACACGATCCTTGGCGTACTGCACTGCCATGTCGAGACACATCTGGGCACCACCCACCTGCTCGGCGGCGAGACCGACCGCGGCGAGATCCAGCACGGTGGAGATGACATCCCAACCGGCCCCATCGGTGCCGATGAGCGTGCCCTCGACGCCGGCGCAGATGTTCCACATGCTGCGCCGGCAGATGCTGCGCAGCTTCCGCAAGCCGCTGATCGTGATGACGCCGAAGAGCCTGCTGCGCCACGAGCTTTCGGTGTCCAGCCTCGCCGACCTGCACACCGGCGGCTTCCGGCACCTCATCGACGAGGTCGACGCCGTCGATCCGGCCGCGGTGCGCCGCGTGGTGCTCTCGAGCGGCAAGGTCTACTTCGACCTGCTGAAGGCGCGGCGCGCCGCGGCGCAGACCGATGTCGCGCTGGTGCGCCTCGAGCAGCTCTACCCGTTCCCCGACGAGGAGTACGCGGCGCTGCTCAAGCGCTACCCGCAAGCGCGGGAGGTCGTCTGGTGCCAGGAGGAGCCGCAGAACCAGGGCGCCTGGTACCAGATCCGCCACCAGCTCGAGCGGCCGCTCGCCGGCAAGCGCGAGCTGCTGTACTCCGGGCGCGCGCCCGCGGCGGCGCCCGCCACCGGCATCGCCAAGGTCCACGACGCCGAGCAGGCCGCGATCGTCCGTGCCGCCCTCAGCGCCACGGCGCGCGAGGTGGGCCAGCGCGACACGCCGCGGCTCGCCAACGCCTGACATCCCTCACCGAAACGATATCGCCAGGAAACCGCCTCGATGACCATAGAGATCCGAGTCCCCCAGCTCCCCGAGTCCGTCGCCGACGCCACGCTCGTCGCCTGGCGCAAGCAGCCCGGCGAGGCGGTGTCGCGCGACGAGAACCTCGCCGACCTCGAGACCGACAAGGTGGTGCTCGAGGTGCCCGCGCCCGCGGCCGGCGTGCTCAAGGAATTGCGCGTGCAGGCCGGCGCCACCGTCAAGAGCGGCGACCTGATCGCGGTCTTCGAGGAGGGCGCCGCGGCCGCCGCCAAGCCGGCCAAGCCCGCCGCCAAGGAGCCCGCCAAGGAGGCGGCGAAGGCGCCCGCCAAGGATGCGGCCAAGCTCGGTCCGGCGGCGCGCCGCGTCGTCGAG
>RFTM01000568.1 GCA_009923475.1 Gammaproteobacteria bacterium
GAACTCGCCCGCGTGCTCCGCTCGCCGCGCGGCGAGGAGACGAGGAGCAAGTGATGAGGGAGCACGAACAGGCCGTCTACGTCATCTCCGTCGCGGCGGAGCTCGCCGGCATGCACCCGCAGACGCTGCGCATCTACGAGCGCCGCGGTCTCCTGTCGCCGGCACGCACGTCGGGCGGCAACCGCCGTCACAGCGACGCCGACATCGCGCGCCTGCGTCGGATTGCTGAACTTGCCGCCACCGGCATGAACCTCGAGGGCATCCGCCACGTGATGGTCCTCGAGCAGGAGGTCGCGCGCCTGCGCGAGGAGGTCGGCCAGTTGCGCAACCTCGCCGCCGCCGCGATCAACGAGATCGAGCGCCGTGCGAACACCGCGGGCACCGACCTTGTGCCGCTGCGCCAGGCAATCCAGTTGTTCACCGACCAGCCCGGGCCGCTGCGCCCGCGCCGCTGACACGAGAGGAGGGCCCACCCCCATGGCCATCGACCCGAAGAAGTGGACCACGAGGACCCAGGAGGCCGTCGCCGCCGCCGGCGAGTCCGCCCGCGCGAACGGCAACCCCGAGGTCACGCCCGACCACGTGATGGTCGCACTGCTCGACCAGACCGACACCGTCATCCCCGCCACCCTGAAGGCGCTCGGCATCGCCTCGGGAATGCTGCGCGGCCGCGCGTTCGAGGCGGTGGAGAAACTGCCGAAGGTGCAGGGCGGCCAGGAGCCGCGGATGAACCGCGAGCTCTCGAACGTGTTCCAGAATGCCGAGTCCGCGCGCAAGGACATGCGCGACGACTATCTCTCGGTCGAGCACCTGTTGCTCGCCATGAACCAGCGCGCGTGGGGGTGCCCAGCGAGGAACTTCTGCGCGCGCTCCAGCAGGTGCGCGGCTCGCACCGCGTGACGACACCCGACCCCGAGTCGCAGTTCGCCGCGCTCGAGAAGTACGGAGTGGACCTCACCGCGCGCGCCCGTGACGGCAAGATCGACCCGGTCATCGGCCGTGACGAGGAGATCCGGCGCGTGATCCAGGTGCTGTCGCGCCGCACGAAGAACAACCCCGTCCTCATCGGCGAGCCTGGCGTGGGCAAGACCGCGATCGTCGAGGGTCTCGCCCGCCGCATTGCCGACGGCGACGTCCCCGAGGGCCTGAAGGACAAGCGACTCATCTCGCTCGACATCGCGAGCATGCTCGCCGGCGCGAAGTTCCGCGGCGAGTTCGAGGAGCGCCTGA
>RFTM01000569.1 GCA_009923475.1 Gammaproteobacteria bacterium
CTGCGTGGGCACGTCGTCGCCCCCGGCCTCGTCAACACCCACCACCACCTCTACCAGTCGCTCACGCGCGCCGTCCCCGCCGCGCAGGATGCCGACCTGTTCACGTGGCTGCGCACCCTCTACCCCATCTGGGCGCGGCTCACGCCGGAGGCCGTGCGCGTCTCCACCCAAGTTGGCCTCGCCGAGCTGGCCCGCAGCGGGTGCACCACCGCCGCGGACCACCTCTACCTCTTCCCGAACGGCGCGCGCCTCGACGACCAGATCGACGCCGCGCGGACGGTTGGCCTGCGCCTTCACGCCTCCCGCGGCGCGATGTCGCTCGGGCACAGCAAGGGCGGCCTGCCCCCAGATGCCGTCGTCGAGGACGAAGACGCCATCCTGCGCGACACCCGCCGCCTCATCGAGACCTGGCACGATCCCGCCCCCGGAGCGATGACGCGCGTCGTCGTGGCGCCCTGCTCGCCGTTCAGCGTCACCGAGGGGCTGATGCGCGAGGCCGCTCACCTCGCCCGTGCGTACGGCGTCCACCTGCACACGCACCTTGCCGAGACCGTCGACGAAGAGGCGTTCTGCATCGGGACGAGCGGCGACCGCCCCGTGGCGTACATGGAGCGCCTCGGCTGGGTCGGCCCCGACGTGTGGTTCGCCCACGCCGTGCACGTCCGCGAGGCAGAGCTCCCCGCCTTGGCCGGAGCGGGGGTCGCGCATTGCCCCACGTCCAACATGCGCCTCGGGTCCGGCATCGCGCCCATCGAGGCCTACCTTGCGGCGGGCGTGCCGGTCGGTCTCGGCGTCGACGGCTCGGCGAGCAACGATGGCGGCCACCTCCTCGCGGAGGCCCGGCAGGCCATGCTCCTCGCGCGTCTGGCGACGGCGGTGGCACGAACCGATGCGGACATGCCGGCGCCGCTCATGCCCGCCCGGACGGCGCTGCGGATGGCGACGCGTGGCGGGGCGCAGGTGCTCGGGCGCGACGACATCGGCTCGCTCGAGGTCGGTAAGCGCGCGGACCTGTTTGCGATGGCGACGGGGCGGCTCGCCTACGCGGGGGCTGGCCACGACCCGGTCGCGGCGTTGCTGTTCTGTGCGCCGCAAGAGGTCGACCTGACGATCGTGGACGGGCGCATCATCGTCCGCGATGGCCGCCTGCAGACGCTCGACGAAGCCCCACTCATCGCGCGCCACGCCGCGATCGCCCGCGCGATGCTGGGGAGCCCGTAGCCCTTAGT
>RFTM01000570.1 GCA_009923475.1 Gammaproteobacteria bacterium
TCGCTGCCGTCCCTGTTGTCGGTCGAGCCTGTGTCCGCGCCCGCGTCCGCGACCGCGCCTGCGCCCGCGTCCGCGCCGGGCACGGCGCGACCGTCGGGCACTTTCCGCAAGCTGCAGGCGCAGCTGCGCGGGCTGGTCGGCAAGGCGATCGAGGATTTCGCCATGATCGAGGAGGGCGACAAGGTCATGGTCTGCCTGTCCGGCGGCAAGGACAGCTACACCCTGCTCGACCTGCTGCTCTCCCTGCAGCGCAGCGCGCCGGTGCGTTTCGAGCTGGTCGCGGTGAACCTCGACCAGAAACAACCGGGTTTCCCTGAGCATGTGCTGCCCGACTACCTGACGGCGCTCGGCGTGCCCTTCGCCGTGATCGAGCAGGACACCTACTCGGTGGTCAAGCGCGTGATCCCCGAGGGCCGGACCATGTGCGGCCTGTGCTCGCGCCTGCGCCGCGGCGCGCTCTACCGCTGGGCCGCCGAGAACGGCGCCACCAAGATCGCGCTGGGACATCATCGCGACGACATCGTCGAGACGCTGTTCCTGAACCTGTTCCACGGCGGCCGGCTGAAGGCCATGCCGCCGAAGCTGCGTTCGGATGACGGGCGCCACATCGTGATCCGGCCGCTTGCCTACGTGGCCGAGCGCGACATCGCGCGCTACGCCCGCGCGCGCCGCTTCCCGATCATCCCCTGCACCCTCTGCGGCTCGCATGAGAACGCCCAGCGCCGCGCCATCAAGCGGATGCTGGCGGAGTGGGAGCGCGAGCAGCCGGGACGCACCGAGTCCATCTTCTCTGCGCTGCGAAACGTGGAGGCCGGCCATCTCGCCGATCCGTCGTCGTTCGACTTCGCATCGCTGCGGGCGCAGCGTTGAGCGTAGTGAGGGGCGAAGCCGACGACGAGGCGCTGGAGGTGGTGGCGCGGCTGCGCAGCCGGTTCCAGGGCGCGCTGATCGGGCTTGCGCTCGGCGAGGCGCTCGCGGCCCCGGCCGTGCTCGGGCGACCGGGGATGTTCCCGCCGGTGCGCGACCTGCTGGGCGGCGGGCCGCACGACCTGCCGCGCGGCGCCTGGGGCGATGACACCGCGTTGGCGCTCAGCCTCGCGCGCAGCCTCGTGGAGACGGGCCGCTGCGATCCCGACGACCAGCTCGCGCGCTACCGGCGCTGGCAGCGTGACGGCGAGGGCTCCGCCACCGGCGAGTGCGTCGGCATCGGCGCCGGCACGGCGCGCGC
>RFTM01000058.1 GCA_009923475.1 Gammaproteobacteria bacterium
GCGCCGTCGCTGCAGCAGCAGTTCTTCACCACCACCTCGACGAACTTCGTCAACGGCGTGCCGTATGACGTGACCACCTTCCCGGCGACCAATCCGGTGGCGGTCGCGCTCGGCGCCAAGCCGCTCGACTCGGAAGACTCCACCAACTTCTCGGTCGGTGCGGTGTTCCAGTTCGACCGTGCCTCGTTGACGATCGCCGCCTACCGCATCGAGCTCGACATCCGCATCGTGCTCTCTGAGAACCTCGGCGCGGGCACCTCGGCTGCCGATCAGGCCGTGCAGCGCTATCTGGGCACGCTCGGCATCACGGGCGCGGCGGGCCGCTTCTTCATCAACGGTGTCGATACCGTGACGAAGGGCGTGGATGTGGTGTTCAACTACCCGATCGTGACGGAGAGCATCGGCCGCTTCGACATCCTCGCCACTGCCAACTTCAACGAGACGGTGGTGACGAAGGTCCCGGCCACGCCGCAGTTGTCGGCGCTGTCGCCGGCGCCGTCGCTCTTCGACCGCGGCAACCGCCTCACCTTCGAACGCGGCCAGCCGAAGGACAAGTACGCGCTGTCGGTCTCCTGGACGGTCGGCGACTTCGGCCTCACCGCCCGTGGTACGCGCTACGGCGAGGTGCTCTCGCCCGCCAACGCCCCGACGGTCACCGCGCCCGACTTCCTGATGACCCCGAAGACGCTGGTGGACCTCGAGGCCCGCTACGCGTTCGGCGACCACATGAAGTTCGCGCTCGGCGCCGACAACGTGTTCGACAAGTACCCGGACCCGCTGCCGCCGGGCCTCAACACCACGGGTGCGACCTCGTTCTCGAACCTCGCGCCCTTCGGTCGTTCGGGCCGCTATGTCTACGGACGCGTGACCTTCGCGTTCTGATCCGGTGAAGTCCACGCCGATGGCTCCCGAGGTCGTGCTGCTGCACGGCTTCGCGGAGCCCACCGATGATCTCGTCGCGGCGGTCGGGTCCATCCCGGCCGCCGCGCCGTTTCGGCACCTCAAAACCCCGGGCGGCAAGCCGATGTCCGCCGCCATGACCAACTGCGGCGCGCTCGGCTGGGTGAGCGATGCGCGCGGTTACCGCTACGAGCCACACGACCCTTTGACGGGCCGCCCCTGGCCCGCGATGCCGGGGGTGCTGCGCGAGCTCGCGCAGCGCGCCGCCGCGGCGGCCGGCTGGCCTGGCTTCGACCCCGACTGCTGCCTCGTCAACCGCTATGCGCAGGGCGCGCGCATGGGCGCGCACCGCGATGCCGATGAGCGCGACTTCAGCCAGCCGATCGTCTCGGTGACCCTGGGCGCGGCGGCGACGTTTCTTTGGTACGGGGCGCGCCGCGCAGGGTCCCCGCTGCGGATCCGCCTCGTGCCGGGAGATGTGCTGGTATGGGGCGGCGAGGCGCGCCGCGGCTATCACGCCGTGGGGCCGCCGGAGGCGGACCTCCTGGACGGCGGCGGCACCGCCACGCCGGTGCGCATCAACCTCACGTTCAGGAAGGCGGGGTAGGGCGGCTACACCAGCACCCGCTCGATGCCGCCGTCGTTGGCGCGCGCGACATAGTCGCGCATCCAATGCTCGCCGAGCACGTGGCGCGCGACCTCGACGACGATGTAGTCGGCGTCCGTCGCGGTCTCGTCGCCGTAGCGCGCGAGCCCCTGCAGGCAGGAGGGGCAGGAGGTCAGCACCTTCACGGGCCCGGCGAAGCCGTCGGCGCGCACCGCGGCCGCGCCCTTCTGCATCTCCTGCGCCTTGCGGAAGCGCACCTGGGTGGAGATATCGGGGCGCGTCACGGCGAAGGTGCCCGACTCGCCGCAGCAGCGCGCGTTGTTCGCGATCTTGCCGTTGGCGGCGGAGTTCATGAGCTGGTTCACGACCTTCAGCGGCTCGTGCTGCTTCATCGGCGAGTGGCAGGGGTCGTGGTAGACGTAGCGCACGCCCGTCACGCCCTCGACCTGCACGCCTTTCTCCATCAGGAACTCGTGGATGTCGACGATGCGGCAGCCCGGGAAGATCTTGTCGAACTCGTAGCCCTGCAGCTGGTCGTAGCAGGTGCCGCAGCTCACCACCACGGTCTTGATGTCGAGGTAGTTGAGGGTGTTGGCGACGCGATGGAAGAGCACCCGGTTGTCGGTGATCATCTTCTCGGCCTTGTCGAAGTTGCCCGAGCCGCGCTGCGGGTAGCCGCAGCAGAGATATCCGGGCGGCAGCACGGTCTGCACGCCCACGTGCCACAACATCGCCTGGGTGGCGAGCCCCACCTGCGAGAAGAGCCGCTCCGAGCCGCAGCCCGGGAAGTAGAACACCGCTTCCGCGTCGGCCGCCGTCGCGCGCGGGTCGCGGATCACGGGCACGTAGTCCTTGTCCTCGATGTCGAGCAGCGCCCGCGCGGTCTTCTTGGGGACGCCCGCGGGCATGCGGCGGTTGACGAAGTGCACCACCTGCTCGCGGACCGGCGGCTTGCCGACGGTGCTGGGCGGCGCGGCGAGCTGCGGCTTGGCGAAGGCCTTGAGGAGCCCGTGGCCGAACCGCTGGGCCTTGAAGCCCCAATCGATGAGGCCCTTGCGCAACAGCCCGATCTTCTCCGGGCTGGTGGCGTTGAGGAAGGCCATCGAGGCCGCCGCGCCCGGGTTGAAGCGCTTCTTGCCCATGCGGCGCAGCAGGTCGCGCATCGCCATCGAGACCTCGCCGAAGTCGATGTCGACCGGGCAGGGTTTCTCGCACTTGTGGCAGACGGTGCAGTGGTCGGCGACGTCGCCGAACTCCTCCCAGTGGCGGATCGAGACGCCGCGCCGCGTCTGCTCCTCGTAGAGGAAGGCCTCGATGAGCAGCGAGGTGGCGAGGATCTTGTCGCGCGGGCTGTAGAAGAGGTTGGCGCGCGGCACGTGGGTCGCGCACACGGGCTTGCACTTGCCGCAGCGCAGGCAGTCCTTGATGGCGCCCGAGATGGTGCCGATGTCCGACTGCTGCATGATCAGCGACTCGTGGCCGAGCAGGTTGAAGCTCGGCGTGTAGGCGCGCGACAGGTCGCCGCCCGGCAGCAGCTTGCCCTTGTTGAAGCGGCCCTCGGGGTCGATGCGCCGCTTGTAGGCGCGCAGCTCGGCGGTCTCGTCCTCGGTCAGGAACTCGAGCTTGGTGATGCCGATGCCGTGCTCGCCCGAGATCACGCCGCCGAGCTCGCGCGCGATGCGCATGATGCGCACCACGGCCGCGTTGGCCTCCTGCAGCATCAGGTAGTCGTCGGAGTTGACCGGGATGTTGGTGTGGACGTTGCCGTCGCCGGCGTGCATGTGCAACGCCACCCACACGCGGCCCTTGAGCACGCGCTGGTGGATGGCGGCCATCTCGGCGCGGATCGGCGCGTAGGCTTCGCCCGCGAACACCGCCGCGAGCGGGTCGCGCAGCTCGCGCTTCCAGGACACGCGCAGCGTGCGGTCCTGCAGGTCGCGGAACACGGTGCGGGGCTTCGCGGCGGAGGGGCCCATAGCGTCCTGCAGGCCCGAGGGGTCGTCGAGGCGGTGCAGCAGGTCGGACCAGTGGCTGCGCACCTCGGCGAGCAGCTGCCGCGCGCGCTCGGGCCGGTCGCCCAGGATCTCCTCGCGCGACAGCGCGTCGAGCTCGGCGTCGCCGGTCTTGCCGGGCTTGAGCGGCCCGCGCAGGAACTCCTCGAGCGCGTCGGCGAGGCGCAGCTTGTTGGCGATGGACAGCTCGATGTTGATGCGCTCGATGGCGTCGGTGTAGTCGCCGAGCCGCGGCAGCGGGATCACCACGTCCTCGTTGATCTTGAAGGCGTTGGTGTGCTTGGCGATGGCCGCGGTGCGCGCGCGGTCGAGCCAGAACTTCTTGCGCGCCTCGGCGCCCACGGCGATGAAGCCCTCGCCGGCGCGTGCGTTGGCCACGCGCACCGTCTCGCTGGCGGCGCGGGCGACCGCCGCCTCGTCGTCGCCGACGATGTCGCCGATCAGCACCATCTTGGGCAGCAGCGCGCGCTTGCTCTTGGTGACGTAGCCCACGGCCTTGAGGTAGCGCTCGTCGAGGTGCTCGAGGCCCGCGAGCTTCACGCCTTCGGCGCGGTCCGCGGCGTCGAGGCGCGAGATGATCTCGACGATGGACGGGATGGCCTCGCGCGCCTCGCCGAAGAACTCGAGGCACACCGTGCGGATGTGCCGAGGCATGCGGTGCACCACCCAGCGCGCCGCGGTGATCAGGCCGTCGCAGCCTTCCTTCTGCACGCCGGGCAGGCCGCCCAGGAACTTGTCGGTGACGTCCTTGCCGAGCCCGGCCTTGCGGAACGCGGCGCCCGGCATGACCAGCGTCTCGGTGCGCAGCGTGCGCGCCGTGGCGGCGGGCTCGCGGCCGTCCTTCCAGGTGAGGCGCCAGGTGACCTCGGGCGCGTCGTGGATCTTGCCGAGGTTGTGGCCGACGCGCTCGACCTCCAGCCAGTCGCCCTGCGGGTCGACCATGCGCCACCAGGCGAGGTTGTCGACCGCCGTGCCCCACAGCACGGCCTTCTTGCCGCCGGCGTTCATGGCGACGTTGCCGCCGACGCAGCAGGCCTCCATCGAGGTCGGGTCGACCGCGAACACGAAGCCCGCGCGCTCGGCGGCGTCCGCCACGCGCTTGGTGACCACGCCTGCCTCGGAGTAGACCGTCGGCACGGTGCGGCCCGCGGCGATGCCGGGCAGGGCGACGTGCTCCACCTCGGTGACGCGCTCGAGCTTCTCGGTGTTGATGACGGCCGCGAGCGGCGTCAGCGGCACGGCGCCGCCCGTGTAGCCGGTGCCGCCGCCGCGCGGGATGATGCTCAGCCCGAGCTCGGTGCAGGCGCGCACGAGGCCCGGGATCTCGTCCTCGGCATCGGGGTAGAGCACGACGAAGGGGTACTCGACGCGCCAGTCGGTGGCGTCGGTGACGTGCGCGACTCGCGCCGCGGCGTCGAAGCGCACCGCATCGCCGCGCACATGGCGGCCGAGCCGCCGCCGTGCGCGGTCGCGGAGCTTGCGCGTGCGCTCGAAGCCCGCGGCGAAGGCCTCCACCGCACGCCGGCCGGCGGCGAGCAGCTCGCCGACCTTGCGGTCGCGGTCGCGGTCGGCGGCGCTGCCGTCCTGCGAGCGGCGCTTGTCGATCTCGCCCAGGCGGTGCTCGAGCGCCTCGATGAGCAGGCGCCGGCGCCGGGGGTTCTCGAGCAGGTCGTCCTCGAGATAGGGGTTGCGCTGCACCGCCCAGATGTCGCCGAGCACCTCGTAGAGCATGCGCGCCGAGCGGCCGGTGCGCCGTTCGCCGCGCAGTTCGTCGAGCAGCGACCAGGCGTCGGCGCCGAGCAGCCGGATGACGATCTCGCGGTCGGAAAACGAGGTGTAGTTGTACGGGATCTCGCGGATGCGCGGCGCGGCGCTTTCCGGCGGGGCGAACAACGGCAGTTCTGAGGCGAGGGCGTTCATCTGGGCGGCATCCGTGCGGGTGCCCCATTCTCCCACCGTTCCCATATGATTTGGGCCCATGAGCCGCCCTTCGACCGTCGAATTCGATCCTCGCCACCCGCAGGCGGCCCAGATGGCCGATCCGGCGATGCTGCGGACCCTGCGCTTCCAGGCCGAGGCGACCTGGCCGCAGGAGTCCCGGCTGCTCGCCCGTTACGCGTTGCCGGCCGAGGCCCGGCTGCTCGACCTCGGCTGCGGCTCGGGCGAGTTCACCCGCAGGCTCGCAGGGGCCTTCCCGGGGGCGGAATCGGTCACCGGTGTCGATGTGCTGCCCGAGATGCTGCGGGCCGCAGAGGCCCTCTGCGGGGCTGCGGGGGCGGGCGGCCGCATGCCGCGGCTGGTCTTCGAGGAGGGCGATGCCACGGCCCTGCGCTTCCCGGACGGGCACTTCGACCTCGTGGCGCTGCGCCACCTGACGCAACTGCTGCCCGACCCGGAGGCGGTGCTGCGCGAATGCCGCCGGGTGCTGCGTCCCGGCGGCTGGCTGCACGTGGTCTCCGAAGATTACGGGATGCTGCATTTCCCGCCGCGCGACGGCGCCGACCCCGACCGCTTGTGGCAGCTGG
Organism: Gammaproteobacteria bacterium; assembly: GCA_009923475.1. Lineage (GTDB taxonomy): Bacteria > Pseudomonadota > Gammaproteobacteria > Steroidobacterales > Steroidobacteraceae > UBA964. The sequence goes on from RFTM01000058.1 coordinate 6,045, forward strand.
ACGTGGTCTCGCACACCCGCCTCACGGGCACCGACGCGCGCATCGGCCGCCGCACGCTGCCGATGCTGCGCGCGCTCGGCTTCGAGCACGTCAGCATCCAATATCTCGTGCTCGACACCGAGCGCGTCCCCCGCGAGGTGCTCGCCGGCATCATCGAGGCCTGGCGCGACGGTTATGCCGAGGTGCTCGCCCGGTCCTCCGATTCGTCCACGTCCGAGGTGCGCGGGCTGTTCGACGCCGCGCTCGGCACGCTGCGCGATCCCGAGGGCTACGCAGTGTGGCAGCTGCCGGTGGTCGCGGGCCGCAAGCCGGAGGACGCGCGATGAACGACGGGCCGCCGACGACCGCCGCCGCGCGGGTGCCGGGCAACTTCGGGCTTCAGAGGCATCCCTCCTCCTGGACCCCGCCCGGCTGGGAGGTGCGCGTCGCCACGCGTTGGGCAGCCCACGGGCTGGTCGCGGAGTACACGCTCTCGGTGCCCGCCGGCCGGCTGTTGCTGCCGCCGCGCAGCGCGTCGCCCGCCGCGCGCGACCTCCTCTGGAAGCACACCTGCGGCGAGATGTTCGTCGGCGTGCGCGGCGAGCCCGGCTACCTCGAGTTCAACTTCTCGCCCTCGGGCGACTGGGCGGCCTACGCCTTCGACGCCTATCGCCAGGGTTTCCGGCCCCATGTCTGGTCCGGCCCGACCCCCGAGGTGCGCGCCGTGCCGGGCGAGGGTGCGACCCGCCTGGTCGCCACCGTCCCGCACCAGGCGTTCCGCAGCCTGCTGCGCGACGGGCGGACGCCGCCGCTCGAGGCGGCCTTCACGCTGGTGCTGGAGGCCGACCAGGGCGAGCTCAGCTATTGGGCGCTCGCCCACCCGCGCGCCGAGCCAGAGTTCCACGACCGCGGCGGTTTCGTCGCGGAGTTCATGGTGGACGAGTGAGCCGCGCGCCGTGAGCGGCATCCGTTTCGGCATCGACCGACTGCTCGACGACGCCGCGCTGCGCGCGCCGCTCGCGGGCAAGCGGCTCGGCCTGCTCGCGCACCCGGCCTCCATGACCGCCGATTGGCGGCATTCCCTCGACGCCTTGGCCGCGACGCCCGGCCTGCGCGTCACCGCCGCCTTCGGCCCGCAGCACGGCCTGCGCGGCGACAAGCAGGACAACATGGTCGAGTCGGCGGATTTCCTCGACCCGGCGCTCGGCATCCCCGTGTTCAGCCTCTACGGCGAGGTGCGACGCCCCACCGACGCGATGCTCGCGCACTGCGATGCGCTGCTCGTCGACCTGCAGGACCTCGGCTGCCGCATCTACACCTTCATCACCACGCTGCGCTACGTGCTCGAGGAGTGCGGCCGGCTCGGCAAGGCGGTGTGGGTGCTCGACCGCCCGAACCCGGCGGGGCGGCCGGTCGAGGGCCTCGCGCTGCGCGCCGGCTGGGAGAGCTTCGTCGGCGCCGGGCCGATGCCGATGCGCCACGGCCTCACCATGGGCGAGATGGCGCGCTGGTTCGTGCGCGAGTTCCGCATCGACGTCGAGCTCGTGACGGTGCCGATGCAGGGTTGGGCGCCGGAGACCGCGCCGGGCTACGGCTGGCCGCTGGGGGAGCGCAGCTGGGTGAACCCCAGCCCGAACGCGCCCAACCTCTCGATGGCGCGGGCTTACGCCGGCACCGTGATGCTCGAGGGCACGACGCTCTCCGAGGGCCGCGGCACGACGCGGCCTCTGGAGGTCTTCGGCGCGCCCGACCTCGATGCGGCGGCCGTATCGCGCAAGATGGCCGCGCTCGCGCCCGATTGGCTCGCCGGTTGCCGGCTGCGCGAGTGCTGGTTCGAGCCGACCTTCCACAAGCACGTCGGCAAGCTGTGCCACGGCCTGCAGGTGCACCTCGACGATCCCGCCTACGACCACGCGCGCTTCCGGCCGTGGCGGCTGCAGGCGCTCGCCTTCAAGGCGATCCGCGCGCTGCGCCCCGACTACCCGCTGTGGCGCGACTTCCCCTATGAATACGAGCGCGACCGGCTCGCCATCGACCTCATCAACGGCGGTCCGCTGCTGCGCGAGTGGGTGGACGACCCGGCCGCGGCGCCCGGCGACCTCGAGGCCGCCTCGTCGGCGCGCGCCGCGGCCACGTCCGGCCTGCGGGCTGCGTACAACTGCTGATGCGGCGGCGGGGGAACCGCTGCACACTGCGATGGTCGAAAGTCCTGCATGTCCAGAGCCCAGGAGGGATCCCGATGAGCACCGCGCCCGACACCGACCGCATCCTCGACGACCTGCGTCGCGTGGTCGAAGACGCCGAATCGCTGCTGCGCGAGACCTCGGGTCTCGCCGGCGAGCGCGCACCGACTCGGCGGCCCGTTCACGCACCTCGGCGGCGCGCTCGCCGGCGAGACCCGAGGTCTCGCGCAGCAGCGATTCGGCGTCTTCGACCACGCGACGCAGGTCGTCGAGGATGCGGTCGGTGT
>RFTM01000571.1 GCA_009923475.1 Gammaproteobacteria bacterium
TCGACGCCCGCTTGGGCGAGGCCGCACGGCGGCACCTCGAGGGCGTGCGGGAGGGCGGCTGAGGGGTCAGAACGCGTTGATGCCCGTGAGCGCTCGACCCACCACGAGTTGGTGGACCGTCTCGGTCCCCTCGTAGGTGATCACGCTCTCCAGGTTCATCGCGTGCCGGATCGGCACGTACTCGGCGCTGATGCCGGATCCGCCCAGCATGTCGCGCGCGTCGCGCGCGATGTCGATGGCGATCCTGCAGTTGTGCCACTTGGCGACCGAGACCTGCGCCGGCTTCATGCGGCCGGCGTCCTTCAGCCGCCCGAGCTGCAAGGACAGCAACTGCGCCGTCGTGATCCGGCGGGCCATCTCGGCAAGGCGGATCTGGATGGCCTGGTTGGCGGCCAGCGGGCGCTTGAACAGGATCCGCGTCTGCGTGTAGCGCAGCGCCTCGTCGAGGCAGGCCTGCGCCGCACCGATCACCCCCCATGTGATGCCGTAGCGGGCCTGCGTCAGGCAGGACAGCGGCGCCTTGATCCCGACCGACGTGCCGGGCAACAGGTTGTCGGCAGGGACGACGACGTCTTGGAAGAACAGCGCCCCGGTGGCGGATGCGCGCAGGCTGAACTTGTCGCCGATCTCGGATGTCGTGAACCCCTTCATGCCGCGCTCGACCAGGAAACACGAAGCTGCGCAGGCCCGAGTCGCCGCGCTCCAGCTCCTGGCAGACCAATCCGTACGAGATGGCGTCCATCCCCGCGCAGCCGTAGCCCGTCAGCGAGCAGCCGAGCAGGCCGAGGTCGGCCATCCCGGCGACGAGGTCGCGCGGGAAGGTGTGCGCCTCGAAGTGGCGGCGGATGACGGGCAGCACCTCGCCGTCGACGAAGCGCGCGACCGCCTCCTGCACCGACCGTTGTTCGTCGGAGAGCGATGAACGGATGTCGAAGAGGTCCAAGGGGTCCGGGTCCGATGGGTGCATGTCAGGGTCCTTCATTGAGGGGTTCGGCAAGGCGGCTGGCGTAGTACATCGGCCCGCCGCGGAAACGGGGGAATCCGTAGCCGTTCACCCACACCGTATCGATGTCGGCGGAGGAGGCCGCGATACCGGAGGCGACCAAGCCGCGGCCTTCGACGACCAAGGCGGCGATGCACCGCTCAACGATCTGCGCATCGTCGATGTCGCGACGCTCGACGCCGAGCACACGCGCCTCGGCCTCGATGATGCGGAGCGCCTCGG
>RFTM01000572.1 GCA_009923475.1 Gammaproteobacteria bacterium
TTGACGAAATTGAACCGCACACCGCGCACACCAGCGTCATGCATGGCTTGCCCCGCATGTGGGCTATAAAGCCCACCTCTTCAAGCGCGTGGGTCGCAGCTTCGCTACACACCGCGGTGGCGCCGACGCAATCGTGGACCAGCCGGCTGTAGACGCTCTCGACATCGCGAGCAACCGCCTGGGGGTCGCGGAGGAAGGCCCTCGCGAGCGCCTGGGACGGGCGCATGATGTACGTCCCCTCCGGCGCCGAGACGAAGTCCCAAGCCTGCATGTCGAGCGCGCAGGCCTCGAGCGTTATCAGAACGTCGGTGGGCGAGGGGGGCTCGGCGCGCGCCCCCTGGTAGCGGGCCGCCGGGTGTGTGTGGAAGGTGACGTACGAGCGGCGGTGCGTGTGCGCCCCCCAAATTGTCCCGGGGCGCACCTTCGGCGCCGCCACCGTCCGCGCGGCGAGGTCGATGATGACGTCTCCAGCGACCTCGTAGCCCTTGTGGCACGCCTCGCTCCCCGCCGCGCGGTCGTACGCCGTCCAGTCGAGCGCCGCGAAGTCCGCGCTCGTCAGCGCCCGCAGCGCCGTGAGCTCGTGTGCCCGCTCGGCCGCCGTCGTGGCATCGACGAGGTTGAAGCGTAGCTCTGAGCCGTCGCCGCGCTGCCCTTCGCGCGGGCTGACCAAAATCTCGAGGCCGAGCTCCCGCAGGTGGGCGATGTACTCTGCCGCCGCGACCTTGTGGGGCGGGTCCCCCGTCAGCCGCGGCCGCAGCCACGAGACGATCGCATCGGCGTCGAGCTTCACGGCGCGGCCATTGCGCGGCGACGCCCTCACGGCGTAGCACCCCTCCGGGCTGTCGAGCACGAACCACGCGTACATCCGGCCGCTCGTCTTGAACGCGGCCTTGGCGACGGTGTACGGCGTCAGCAACGTCGCCCGCGCCGGGTCGCTGCGGGCGGCTATCCCGAAGTAGATCCCGTCTGAAGGCTCGGTTGGCACGGCAGTTTCGGCGTCGGCCTGCCGGCGCAAGTCGAACGCCCGCGCCCCCCAGCGCCACGGGAGCCCGGTCTTGAGCAGCGCGAGCGGGGGGCGCTGCGCCGCGGCGTCGATCTCGAGGCCACGTGTCAACGCGGCGACAGCGACCAATCTTTGGGCCCAGCCAAGCGGCGCCAACACGGCGACGGCCAAAGCGGCGACGGCCAAAGCGGCGACGGCCAAAGCGGCGACGGCCAA
>RFTM01000573.1 GCA_009923475.1 Gammaproteobacteria bacterium
CTGTTTCACGTGAAACAGTAGCCCACACAAAAAATATACCGCTATATTTTTTATAGCGATGGCGCCAAATTATAGCATATAATTTGCAGGCGTGTCAAGCCCTACCACCGCCGTTTGTCGGGTGTAGACAACCGTTGGTCGGCTGATGTGTGGTAGGCTGTAGAGGTGTGAGCGGTAGGCTAAATCTACTCTTGCACTTGCACTGCTAGCTGATGCGTGTATAATAGATTCTGTTGTAGGGCATGACTCTAGGCGGCTAGCAACCCCGCCTACCCTCGGATAGGGCCGATAGGGCAATGGCAGACAAGTTAAACCTTACAACAAATTTTGTAACACTATAGGATTTATATCATGGTTAGAAGGTTAGAATCACATACTACACTTACCAGCGACTTTATTGTTGATCTTACTGAGGTTAGCGATACGCTTTTCTTTGTTGATATGTGCAATAAGCATAACGGTTGTATATTTATATCAGCATCGTTTAATAATTATAACGATGCTCATCGCTTTTATCTTCGCACTACTGCAAAGATATAGGTTCCACGTGGAACACTGCAACAAGCTATAAAAAATATACTGCTATATTTTTTATAGCCATGGCGCCAAAATTATAGCATATAATTTTTGCCCGTGTCAAGCCCTGGGGGCTACCGTTCGTCGGCTGGTAGCTACCACTAGTCGGCTGATGTATGGCAGGTAGCAGGGAATGGGCGGTAGGCAATTGTCGCTTGGGCGACAGTTGACCTAGAAAATTTAGGTATACTTGGCACATGGTTAACGCAAAGGACAAGGTTATGAAAAGGATAGCAATCTATGACATGGATGGCACAATTGTTTGCTCAATGCACAGGTATCGTACCATTGTTAATAACGGTATTGAGCGGATTGATCTCGACTACTGGCGTGCTAATGAATATCGCGCACTTGATGATTCACTGCTACCATTGGCAGAACAATATAAAAACGATCTCGATGATCCCTACTGTATTGTTGTTATTGCTACTGCCCGCATTTTGCGGAACGCTGATCGTGCATTTATTTATAGCAAACTAGGCACTCCCGATCATATCGTTAGCCGTGATGAAAATGATAACCGTTCTGGTGCTACTCTCAAGATCGAAGGGTTATCGAGAATTTTCAAATTGTATAGCACACTAGATTATACTTTTGATGACGCTGTATTTTATGAGGATAATGTAGCATATCTTA
>RFTM01000574.1 GCA_009923475.1 Gammaproteobacteria bacterium
GCGCGGCGCCTGCACGATGGCGAGCGTGGCCTCGCGCCCGTAGGCGTCCTCGCCCTCGATGCGCACCACGAAGTTCAGGCTCTTGTTCTGGATGCGCGGGAACGGGCGCGAGGGGTCGAGCGCGAGCGGCGAGAGCACCGGCTCGATCTCGCGCTCGAAATAGGCGGCGAGCCAGGCGCGCGCGTCGTCGTCGAGCTCTTCCCGGCGCAGCAGGACGATGCCCGCCGAGGCGAGCGCGGGCAGCAGCTGGCGGTTGAGGCAGGCGTACTGCGCCGCGACGAGCCTCGTGGCGCGGTCGTGGATGGCCGTGAGCTGCTGCGCGGGTGTCAGTCCGTCGGGGCTCGTCGAGCGCGGCGAGTCGTGCTGCAGCTGCTTGATGCCGGCGACCCGGATCTCGAAGAATTCGTCCAGGTTGCTGGACGAGATGCAGAGGAACCGCAGGCGCTCGAGCAGGGGCACCGTCGGGTCCTGCGCCTGCGCCAGCACGCGCTGGTTGAACTCGAGCAACGAAAGCTCGCGGTTGATCAGCCGCCCGGCCGGCAGCGCAACCGCTCCCAGGGCCAGGTCCTCTCCAGCCAGGCGACGGTTGTCGCCGGCACGCACCACGCCCGGCTCGATGCGGACCACGTCTTCCTGCAGCGTGGTGAACTCCTGAGGAACCACCGTGTCCAGCCCCTGCGGCATGACCGCGCCCGTGGTGATGCGCACACACTGGCCCGATGCCACCACGCCTTCGAACTGCGATCCTGCCAAGCCTGTGCCCACGACCTTCAGCGCCGTAGGGCCGTCGTGTCGGAGATCGCTGCTGCGCAAGGCGTAGCCATCCATGGCGGAGTTGTCGTGGGCCGGAACATCGATGGGAGAGTGCACCGGTTGGGCCAACACTCGACCCAAAGCACTGCGCAGCGCAAGGTGCTCCACCCCTTGCACGGTGGAAACCAACTCGGAGATGAAGGCCTGAGCCTGGACAACGGCCAGGGAGTTGGGGTCATAGCCGGCCAGGCTGTCGGCGATGTGCTGCAGGCTGCGGGTGTTCGAAGCGTTCAAGCTCATGGGAATCCTGTGGCATCCACGGTGAGTCGAAAGATGATCCTCGCGCGTGACTCAGGCCGACAGACGGTGCAGTTCTGCCAGTGTGTTGGCGTTTCGAAAGGGCTTCGGGTCGTCGAAGTCGACCATCACCGTGCGCCGCTGAGCGGTCCA
>RFTM01000575.1 GCA_009923475.1 Gammaproteobacteria bacterium
AAAAACTCTCCATCCGCACCCGACGGAGCTGACATGGGATTCCTGGCAGGCAAACGCGCGCTGATCGTCGGCGTCGCCACCGAACGCTCGATCGCCTGGGGCATCGCCGAGGCGATGCACCGCGAGGGCGCCGAGATCGCCTTCACCTACGCCAACGACAAGCTCAAGGAGCGCGTCGAGCCGCTCGCGGCCTCGATCGGCTCGGACATCGTCCTGCCGCTCGATGTCACCTCCGATGCGCAGCTCGATGCCGCCTTCGCGGCCTTGGCGCAGCGCTGGGACTCGCTCGACATCGTGGTGCATGCGGTCGCGTTCGCGCCGCGCGAGGCGCTCGCCGGCAGCTTCACCGCGAGCACCAGCCGCGAGGCCTTCGCCATCGCGCACGACGTCTCGAGCTACAGCCTCACCGCCCTCGCCCGCGGCGCCGCGCCGCTGATGAAGGGCCGCGTGGGGTCCATCCTCACGCTCTCCTACCTCGGCGCGGTGCGTGCCATCCCGAGCTACAACGTGATGGGGCTCGCCAAGGCGAGCCTGGAGGCGAACGTGCGCTTCCTCGCGGCCGATCTCGGCCCGCAGGGCATCCGCGTCAACGGCATCTCGGCCGGGCCCATCAAGACTCTGGCCGCGGCCGGCATCGGCGGCTTCCGAAAGATGCTCTCGAGGGTGGCGGAGGTGGCGCCGCTGCGGCGCAACGTCACCCAGCAGGATGTGGGCAACGCGGCCGCGTTCCTGTGCTCCGACCTCGCGGCCGGCATCACCGGCGAGATCCTCTATGTCGACGGCGGCTTCAGCCACGTCGGCATGAGCTTCCCCGAGGACGGCGCCGGCGAATAGCCTTACTGGAAGGCCCGAGCGTTCTTGTCCACCTTGGCGCTGCGGCGCAGCTCCTCGACGTAGGCGCCGATGGTGGCCTGCGCCTGACGGTTGACGAGCTGCTGCACCCGGGCGCTGCGGGCCGCCTGGTCGCCAGGCGAAGGCACCGAGCGCGTCTGCAGCAGCGCCACGAGCGCGTAGCCGCCCTCGGGCAGCGGGACCGCGCGGGTGACCGGACGGCCGCCCACGGGCCGCGGCATCGCAAAGAGCGCCTCACGCACCGCAGCCGGGATGGCCGGGTCGCGACGATCGACGAAACGGGCGGCATCGGCCGACACCCCGAGGCTCTTGGCCACGGCGTCGAAGGCCGCCACGCCGTCCACGCGG
>RFTM01000576.1 GCA_009923475.1 Gammaproteobacteria bacterium
GAGCTCGCGGAACTGCGGCCGGGCGATGGTCTTGGAGGCGTTGAGGCGCGCCTGCATGTCGTCGGCGAACTTCCAGGTGAGCGTCACCGCCGGCAGCAGGTAGTCGTTGTCGAGCTTCGTGCCCGCACCGCCGCCGGAGGCCGTGGCGAAGACCTGGCGCGGCTCCACCGACTGCTCCGCCTTTTCGTAGCGCGCGCCCACGTTGACCTCGAAGCCGTCCGCGACCTCGGTCTGCAGCTGCAGGTAGGCGGCTTGGGTGTCGAGCTTGGCGGTGAAGGCCGGGTCGGACTCCGTGGTCTCGATGACCCCGATCTTGTAGAAATCGATGACCTCGGCACCCAGCAGATAATCGGGGCGGAACAACGCGACGCCGCTCGGGAAGGTCGACGGCGCGATCATCTGGAACTCGCGACGCTCGGAGTCACGGTCGGTGTTGCTGCCTTCGAAGCCGGCGGAGACCACGAGCTGCGGCGCCGCCTCCCACGACAGGTCGACTCCGTAAGCCAGCAGGTCTTCGTCGAGCCTCGAGAACACGACGTCCGCGAAGCCCGTCTGGCCGTTGTCGAGGCGGTTGATGAAATACGCGCCGTAGGGGCTGGCCGCGATGTTGGAACGCGAGTAACCGAAGCCGAGCTCGAACGGCGCCTTGCGGCTGGAGTTCGAGAACGAGACACGGGCGTCCACCTTGACCGGGTCGAGGTTGACGCCGCCGCTCAACTGGGTGCTCCACACCTGACGCTCGTACCACCCGGTCTGCTGCTCGAGGAAATCGGACCCTGGGCGCTGGCTGTTCTGCTTGCCTGCGGCGAGGCTGCTGCGCTTGAGGGTGTCGCGGATGATGAGGTTGGTCCAGCGGACCTTGTTGCCCTCGCCGAACTCGTAGCCGATCCCCAGCAAGCCGTTGACCACGACGCGGTTGTCGGTGGCGACCTCGCGGTAATCCTTGTCCAGCACCGAGAGATCGGCGCTGCCGGAGCTCTGCTCGGTGTTCTCCTTGGTGCTCCACGACTGGCCGTAGCCCGCGGTCGCGATCAGGCCCACTTCCCCGTCGCCGAGCTCGCGCGAGGTGCCGCCGGTCGCCGAGAACGACAGGTTCGCGGGCAGGCCGGTGTTGCGCTGCACGAGACCCGTGCGGGTGTTGACGAACTGCTTGGCGAGGGCGCCGGTGGCGACATCGCCCGAGCTGATCCGCTTGCCGCT
>RFTM01000577.1 GCA_009923475.1 Gammaproteobacteria bacterium
CTGGGCGGCCGCGCCGGACTTGTCCTTGTCGTTGTCCAGGTGCTTGGCGAGGTCGGCCTCCCGGATGCGCGCCGAGGGCGAGGACGGGTCCTCGACCACGATGTCGGGGATGATGCCCTTGGCCTGGATCGATCGGCCCAGCGGCGTGTAGTAGCGCGCCGTGGTCAGCTTGATGGCGGTCGAGTTGCCCAGCGGCATGATGGTCTGCACCGAGCCCTTGCCGAAGGTCTGCGTGCCGATGATGGTGGCGCGCTTGTGGTCCTGCAGGGCGCCGGCGACGATCTCCGAGGCCGAGGCCGAGCCGCCGTTCACCAGCACCACCATGGGCACGGTCTTGACCGCGGCGGGCAGGCCCTTGAGGTAGTCCTCGCGGCTGCCGCGCAGGTAGTCCTCGGGGGCGGCGACGAACTTGCGGCGCGCGTCCTCGGTGCGCCCGTCGGTGCTCACCACCAGCGCCTTGGCCGGCAGGAAGGCCGCGGAGATGCCCACGGCGCCGTTGAGCAGGCCGCCCGGGTCGTTGCGCAGGTCGAGGATCAGGCCCTTGAGCGGACCGTCCTTGTAGAGCTGCGTGATGTGGCGCGCCATGGTCTCGCCGGTGTGCTCCTGGAACTGCGACACGCGCACCCAGCCGTAGCCCGGCTCGATCATCTTGGACTTGACGCTCTGCACCCGGATCACGTCGCGGATCAGCGTGACCTCGAAAGGCTTGGACTCGCCCTTGCGCACGATGGTCAGGCGGATCGGCGCCTTGGGCTTGCCGCGCATGCGCTCGCGGCGCGCGACCGAGGCCAGTGTCACGCGCCAGAGGACTCTCAGCGCCGGGCCGAAGTGCAAGTCTCGGGCGGCGTCGTCGCTTGCGAGCGCGGCCTCGGTCACCTGCGCCGAGACCTGCTCGTGCCGCAGGTTGGCAGCGATCGGAACCCGCTCGATCCGCGAGTGCGAGGCTTCGATGTCGCTGCCATCAGCGCTCACATCGAGGTAGAGCGAGAGCGCAGCGACTTCGCGCCCCGCATCGAGGGAATAGCGCGCGACCACCGGATCAGGGAGCATGGTGATTTTGTCGCCGGGCATGTACACCGAGGACATGCGCTCACGCGCGAGCAGATCGAGCGGTGAGTCATGTGCCAGTGCGAGCGCGGGCGCTGCGATGTGGATGCCGATCCGCCATCGACCGCCCTCGAGCGGCGTCACCGACAGCGC
>RFTM01000578.1 GCA_009923475.1 Gammaproteobacteria bacterium
CTTCGAGGAGCTGCAGGCCATGCTGCGCGCGCTCGACATCCCCTTCCGCCTCAACCCGCGCCTGGTGCGCGGGCTCGACTACTACTCGCGCACCGTGTTCGAGTGGACCACCGACGCGCTCGGCGCGCAGGACGCGGTCTGCTCCGGCGGGCGCTACGACGGGCTCATCACCCAGCTCGGCGGCGAGGCGACGCCGGCCATCGGTTTCGCGATGGGCGTCGAGCGCGTGGTCGAGCTCATGGTCCAGTCGGGCCGCGCGCCTGCCGCCCGCGGCGCCGACCTCTACCTCGTGGCGCAGGGCGAGGCACCCGTCCGCGCGGCGCTGCCGCTCGCCGACGCGCTGCGCTCGGCGCTGCCCGGCCGGCGCGTCGAGGTCAACCTCGGCGGCGGCAACTTCAAGGCGCAGTTCCGGCGCGCCGACCGCAGCGGCGCGCCGCTCGCGGTGGTGCTCGGCGAGGACGAGCTCGCGCGCGGCATGGCGCAGCTCAAGCCGCTGCGCGAGGGCGCGGGCGCGCCCGCAGAGATCGCTTTGGCGACGGTCCCGACGGCCGTCGCCGCATGGTTCGACGAGCAGGCCCATCGGCCCGAGGAGAAACGAGCGTGATCGACGACTATTACAACGAGCAGGAGCAGTGGGAGCGCGTCAAGCAGTGGCTGCGCGAGAACGGCCCGTGGCTGGTGGTCGGCGTGCTGCTCGGCCTCGGCGCGCTCGCCGGCTGGCGTTGGTGGGAGAAGCGCCAGGAGGAGCGCGCGCAGTCCGCGAGCGCGTCCTATTCCCTGCTGCTCGACACCCTGCAGTCGGGCGACCGCGCCAAGGGTCTGGTGCTCGCCGACGAACTGCGTCGTGAGCACGGCGGCTCGGCCTACGCCGACCAGGCCGACCTCGTCGCCGCGCGCGCGCAGGTGGAGGCGGGCGAGCTGGGCGGGGCCGTCGACCGCCTGAGCCGCGTGATGACGGGTTCCAAGGACCCGCAGCTGCGGCTCGTGGCGCGGGCGCGCCTCGCGCGCGTGCAGCTCGCGCAGGGCGAGGCCGACAAGGCGCTCGCCACGCTCGGCGGCGCGCAGCCGGGCGCTTTCGGCCCGCTCTACGACTCGATCCGCGGCGATGCGCTTTATGCCAAGGGCGACCGGCCGGCGGCGCTGGCCGCATGGCGCAAGGCCGAGGCCGATGCCACCGCGGCCGCCGTCAAGGGTTCGCCG
>RFTM01000579.1 GCA_009923475.1 Gammaproteobacteria bacterium
GATTGGGCAACACGGCCGCGAGGGTGGCGGCCTCGCGGCGGGTGAGCCGCTTGGCGTCCTTCCTGAAGAACCGCTGCGCGGCGGCCTGCACGCCGTAGGTGCCGCGGCCGAACTCGGCGACGTTGAGGTAGACCTCGAGGATCCGCTCCTTGGGCCAAAGGCCCTCGATCAGCAGCGTGATGCCGGCCTCGAGCGCCTTGCGCGGCCAGCTGCGCCCCGACCAAAGGAAGAGGTTCTTGGCCACCTGCTGCGTGAGCGTGCTCGCGCCGCGCAGCGGCCGGCCGCGGGCCGCCGCCCGCTCGTTGTAGCGCACGGCCTTGCGGATCGACTCGAAATCGAAGCCGGCGTGGAACGGGAAGCGCTGGTCCTCGGACGCGATGACCGCGAGCGCGGCCTGCGGCGAGATGTCCTCGAGGGGCACCCAGTCATAGCGGTTGCGGTAGGCGAAGTCGCCCTCCAGCATCGCGCCCGCACGGTCGGCGAGCATGAAGGCGGTGGTGGGCGGGGGAACCCAGCGCAGCAGCAGCACGGACAGCAGCAGCAGCGCGAGCGCCGCGAGCGCCGCGCGCAGCAGCCATCCTGCGACCCGCGCGGCCACGGCGCGCGATGCGACGCGCCGCACGGCCGCCGCGGGGCCGACCGTCAGGCGGCCTCCGTCCGGCGCACGGCGGTGACCACGACCTCGTCGACCGGCACGTCGGCGTGGCCGCGACGCCGGGTGGTCGGCACCTGCGCGATGGCGTCGACCACCTCCATGCCCGAGGTGACGCGGCCGAAGACCGCGTAGCCGTAGTTGCCGGGCGAGTGGTCGAGGAAGCCGTTGTCGACGAGGTTGATGAAGAACTGCGCGGTGGCGCTGTGGATGTCGTTGGTGCGGGCCATGGCGAGGGTGCCGCGCGCGTTGCCGAGGCCGTTCGCCGCCTCGTTGCGGACCGGGGCGCGGGTGGGCTTCTGCTCCATGCCCGACGCCATGCCGCCGCCCTGGACCATGAAGCCCGGGATGACGCGGTGGAAGATCGTGCCGTCGTAGTGGCCCTCGTCGACGTACTGCAGGAAATTGGCCACCGTCGCGGGGGATTCTTTGGTGAACAGTTCGACGGTGAAGTCGCCCGCAGTGGTCGAGAACCTGAGGGCGGGCAGCGCGGCATCGGTCATGGGATCACCTCGTGGGGGGAAGGGTCCGGCGGCAGGCGGGCCTCG
>RFTM01000580.1 GCA_009923475.1 Gammaproteobacteria bacterium
AATCGTGCAGCTGATGGGCACACCGACGGTTCCCTCGTGCGCCAACCACATGTCGCTGTTGCAATACACGAAACCGTTGCCTTCGGTGCCGGCGTAGTACTCGTGGATGATCGGTCCGAACCACTCGATCATCTGCTTCTTGACCGGGATCGGACATGGCGCGGCCGCGTGAATCACCGTCTGCAGGGATGAAACGTCGTACTTGGTACGGATGTCGGCGTCGAGTTTGAGCATGCGCACGAACATCGTGGGCACGACCTGGCTGTGTGTCACCTTGTGAGTTTGAACGGCGGCGAGGTATTGCTCGGCGTCGAAGTGCTCCATCGCCACCGCAGTGCAGCCCACGCTCTGGGCGGCCATGGTGAATCGGAGTGGCGCGGCGTGGTACATCGGGGCCGGCGAGAGGTACACGCTGTCGGACGTGACGCCGAAGAGCAGGCCGAGCGTCGGAGCGACCGATGTGGGTGACGATTCGAGGGGCTGCTCGACAAAGGCGCGGGTGACTCCCTTGGGCAAGCCGGTCGTGCCGGACGAATACAACATGTCGGTGCCGGCGATTCGGTTCGGCAGCGGCGTCGTGGTGACCGGCGCGGGCTTCCTGCTCAACAACGAGATGGACGACTTCAGCACGAGCCCCGGCCAGCCGAACATGTACGGCGTCGTCGGCGGTCGCGCCAACGAGATCGCGCCCGGCAAGCGCATGCTGTCGTCGATGACGCCGACCCTGCTCGTCCGTGACGGCCGGGTGGTCGCCTCGCTCGGCACGCCGGGCGGCTCCACGATCTTCACCGGCGTCTTCCAGACGCTGCTCAACATGGCCGACTTCGGCATGGACCCGCAGGCCGCGGTCGCGGCCGGCCGCATGCACCATCAACTGCTGCCGCCCGACCGCATCGTCTACAGCCGCTGCTGCGCGCTCGCCCCCGAGGCGCTCGCCGGCCTGCGCGCCCTCGGCTACAAGGTCGAGCCCAGCAGCTGGGAGTTCGGCGACATGCAGGTCATCACGGTCGATCCGACGGGACGCGTGCAGGCCGGCTCCGACCCGCGCGGCCGCGGCTTGAGCCTGGTGTTCGAGGCCAAGCCGAAGCAGACCGCCGCCGCCGCCGTGCGCACCGGCGCCGCGCGCGCTGCCGACGCGCGCGCTGCCGCCGGCGGATGAGCCCGCTCACGGGCGGCGACGCGCTCGCGCAGGCGGGCGC
>RFTM01000059.1 GCA_009923475.1 Gammaproteobacteria bacterium
CGCGGTACTCGATGGCGAGCACGATGGGCCCCGAGGACTCGTCGAGCTCGGCCTTGGGCGGCTGCACCTCCGGCGCGGCATAGGGGTCGAGGGAGCCGAGGCGCGCCACCGACACCGGCAACCAGCGCGCGAAGGGCACCGTCGCCAACGCCACCGCGCCGGCCGCCGCCAAGGTGGTGCGCAGGCCGACGCCTTCGGCCAGCAAGCCCGCCGCCCACGCGCCCGCGGCCATGCCGGCGAAGGCGAAGGTCTGGTACATCGCGAGCATCCGCGCCATCACCCAGCGCGGCGAGGACATCTGCACGGCGATGTTGAAGGTGGCGAGGCCGAGGGTCCACGTGAAGCCCGCGACGACGTGCGCCACCAGCGTCACGGGCGCCCAGGGCGCGGTGGCGATGACCGCCATCGCGAGACCGGCGACCGCGCACAGGCCGCGCAGCAAGGCGTCGCTCGTGAACCGCGCGCGCAGCGCCGCGCTCGACAGCGCGCCGCACATCGCGCCCACGCCGAAGCCGCCCAGCAGCAGGCCGTAGGTCGGCGCGCCGCCGCCCAGCAGGTCGCGCGCGACCACGGGCATCAGCGCCGGCACGGCGCCCAGCGGCACGGTGAAGAGCAGGCAACGGAACAGGATCGCGAGCAGGTGCGGCGACAGCCAGGCGTAGCGCAGGCCGGCGGCGATCGCCGACCCGAGCGGCTCGCGCGGCAGCGCGCTCGGGGCGCCTTGCGGACGCCACATGAAGATCGCCGTCAACATGCCGAGATAGGACAGCGCGTTGATGAGGAAGGCCGCCGCCGCGCCCAGCGCCGCGACCACCAGGCCGCCGATCGCGGGGCCGACGCTGCGCGCGAGGTTGAAGCCGAACGCGTTCGCCATGATCGCCGACGGCACGAGGGCACGCGGCACCATCTCGCCGATCGAGGCCTGCCACGCCGGCGCGAAGGCGGCGGCTCCGCAACCGATCAGGAAGGTGAGCCCGAGCAGCGAACCGGGCGTGACGCGGCCCGCGAACGCCATGCCCACCAGCACCGCCGAGGCGATGAGCATCAGCGCCTGCGAGGCCAGCATCACGCTGCGCCGGTCGTGGGTGTCGGCGAACGCGCCCGCGACCAAGGACAGGAAGAAGAACGGCAGCGTGCCGGCCGTCTGCACCAAGGCCACGGTGTGGGGCGAGGGCGCGATGGTCGCCATCAGCCACGATGCGCCCACCGTCTGGATGAGGCTGCCGAACGACGAGACGAGCGCAGCCCACCAGAACACCGCGAACACACGGTGCTGGAAGGGCGCGAGGGTGCCTTGGCGCCAGCGCTGCGGGGGCGGGTCGGTCTTGGAGGTCATGGCGACGCGGACAACGGTATCATGGACGCATGACCGTGACCCTCGATGCCGTCCGCGCGGCCGCGCAGCAGTGCGCCGGTCGCATCGTCCGCACGCCCTGCCGCAGGTCGGAGGCGCTCTCGGCGCTGACCGGCGCGGAGGTCTGGCTCAAGTTCGAGAACCAGCAGCACACGGCGTCGTTCAAAGGCCGCGGCGCCCTGGTCAAGCTGCTGTCGCTCGACGCCGGACAGCGCAAGCGCGGCGTGATCGCGATGTCGGCTGGCAACCATGCCCAGGGCGTCGCCTACCACGCGCAGCGGATGGGCGTGCCGGCGACCATCGTGATGCCGGTGTCGACGCCGTTCAACAAGGTGCAGCAGACCCGCAAGCTCGGCGCGCGCGTGGTGCTGCACGGCCAGCAGCTCGCCGAGTCGGAGATGAAGGTCCACGAGCTGGTCGCGGCCGAGGACCTCGTGCTCGTCCACCCGTACGACGACGAAGCCGTGATCGCCGGCCAGGGCACGGTCGCGCTCGAGATGCTGGAGGACGCGCCCGACATCGACTGCTTGGTGGTGCCCGTAGGCGGCGGCGGCCTGCTCGCCGGCATCTCGGTCGCGACGCACGGCCTGCGGCCGGACATCGAGCTCTTCGGCGTGCAGACCCGCGCCTTCCCCTCGATGCACGCGCTGCTCGCGGGCGTGCCCGCCGAATGCGGCACCACGACCATCGCCGAGGGCATCGCGGTGCGCAACGCGGGCCGCATCACCTCGGCCATCCTGCGCAAGCACGTGCGCGGGATCCTGCTGGTGGACGAGGCGGACATCGAGAACGCCATCAGCCTGCTGATCTCCGTCGAGAAGACGGTGGTCGAGGGCGCGGGCGCGGCGGGGCTCGCGGCGCTGCTCGCCGAACCGCAGCGGTTCCGCGGCCGCAAGGTGGGCACGGTCCTGTGCGGCGGCAACATCGACACCCGCCTGCTCGGCATCGTGCTGCAGCGGCAACTGGTGCGCGAGGAGCGGCTGGTCACCCTGCGCTTCGAGATCACCGACCTGCCGGGCACGCTTGGCCGCATCGCCGGCCTCATCGGCGAGGCCGGCGGCAACATCATCGACGTCACCCACCATCGCCTGTTCCTCGACGTGTCCGCCAAGGCCGCCGACCTCGACTTCACCATCGAGACCCGCGACGCGGCGCACACGGCGCAGGTCGAGGAGACCTTGCGCGCCGCGGGGCTCAAGCCGCGGCGACTGTCGGCGAGCGGCGCCTAGGGACAGGTGCGCGCCGGCGCCGGCCCGCCGGGCGGCGCGCGGACGACCTCGAGGTGCTGCACCCTGGGCGGCTCGGTGGGCGCCAGCGTCACCGAGGCGACGAGGTCGCCGCGTTCGCAGCGCAGCAGCCAATCGCCTCGCAGCCGGTTCTCGATCGACACCCAACCGCCGGCATCGCGGCACTCGCCGACCTCGGCCCGCAGCCGCGCGAACCCGGCGCGGCGCCGCTCCTTGGCGCTGTCGAGGAACAGGTTCACGGCCGCGAGCCGCTCGATGGCCGCGTCGTCCCAGGCGTTCACCAGCGCCGTGACCTCGGCGCGCGCATGCACCAGCGCCGCCGAGGGCTGCACCGCGCGCGGCTGCAATCCGCCCGAAGCCTTGAGCGCCGCCAGCGCAGGCCCCAGCACGTCGCCCCAGGGCGTGTAGGTGCGGTTGCCGAAAGCGATGAGGCCGACGCCGTACTCGGGCAGCCAGCGCATCTGCGATCCGAACCCCGGCAATCCGCCGCTGTGCGCGACCACGTGCGCGAAGTCGCAGGTCTGCGAGATGCGCAGGCCGTAGCCGTAGCCGGCGACGTTGAGCTGCACGGCGCCCGCCGCGTCGCGGGTCACCGTCGCCGGACGGGCGCGCCACATCTGCTGCATCTCGCGCAGCGAGGCGCGCGACAACGGTCCCGGATCGCCGCCGTCCCGCGGCGGCCAGGCCGCGAGGAACAGGCCCACGTACCTCCCGAGGTCCTCGAGCGACGTGAGCATCCCGCCCATCGAGCCGAACGCGCCGTCCGGCAGCTGCGGCTCGCGCTTCCAGCGCTCATCCTCCCAGCGGTAGCCTTGGGCGAGCCGCGCGGCGGGCACCGACCGGGGCTCCAGCGTCGTGCTCCTCATGCCGAGCGGGTTGATGATGTGCCGCTGCACGTAGCGCGTGTACGGCTCGCCGGAGACCCTGGACACGACGCGACCGAGGATGGCGAAGCCGTAGTTGGAATACTCGTAGGCCACGCCCGGCGGGTTGGAGGACGGGATGCCGCCGCGCATCAGCCGCGAGAACTCCTGCTCCGAGAGGCCGAGCTGCTGGTCGCCCCAGGGATTGTCCTCGGGGAACCCCGCCGAATGCGTCAGCAGGTGGCGCAGGGTGATGCGGGGCGCATCGCCCATCAGGGGACGCAGACCACGCAGTTCCGGCACATACCGCTCGACGGGGTCGTCCAACGAAAGCCTGCCCTGATCGCGCAGGCGCATGATGGCCATCGCGGTGAAACTCTTGGTCATGCTGGCGATGCGGAACACCGAATCGCCCTGCACCGGCAGGCCGCCCTCGACATCGCGCAGTCCCGCGGTGCCGATGTGGGCGAGCTCGCCGTCGATCACGATGCCCCACGCGGCGCCCGGGACGTGCTCGCGGGCCGCGAACTCGCGCATCACGCGGTCGACCTCTGGGTAGGCCGTCGCCAGCTTCGCGCGCCGGTCAGGGTCCTCGAACCGGGCCAGTGCCTCGACCCTCGAGGGGCTGGCGGCCGGGCCGGCGGGCGCCGCCGGCAGGTCGGCGGCAGCCAGAGCGAGCAGACCGAAGGCCATGGTCAGCATCTTGCAGTTCATCGGGCTACGGTACCCCAAGGCGCGAGAGCGCCCAAGCGCCGCGCCGACGGCCACTTGGGCTACCATTGAGCGCGGCCATCGAGCCATGGAGGTGCCGGCCATGATCCAGATCTCCTACCTGAGCAGGGCCTCGGCGCCCTTTTCCGCGGAGCAGCTCCTCGCCCTGCTGCAGCAATGCCATGCCAACAACACGGCGCGTGGCGTCACCGGGATGCTGTTCTACGGCAACGGCACCTTCCTGCAGGTCGTCGAGGGCGAGGACGCGGCGGTCGACGAATTGGTGGACCGCATCGCGCGCGATCCGCGCCACGACGACATCCGAATCCTGTCGCGCAAGGCCATCGAGCGCCGCGAGCACCCGGACTGGACCATGGGCTTCGAGCGCGTCACCGAGTCGGGGCTGCGCGACATCGCCGGGCTGCGCGATTTCTCCGAGTCGGACTTCACGCCGGACGTGCTGGCCGCCCGCAAGGACGTCGTCGACACGCTGATGGACCGGTTCCGTGCCCCGCATTGGGATCCGCTGGTGCGCGAGCTCGACGCCAAGGACAAGGTGCTCGAGCACCTGCGCCTCGCGCTCGCCCGCCAGCGCGGCCGCGCGGCGTTCGCGACCCTGGTCATCGAGAGCATCGCCGAAGCCGGCCGCAAGGGGCCGCTCGGCGAAGAGCATCAGCGGCTCTGCGAGTCGGCGCTCAAGTCGCTGCGCGGCGGCTGAGGGCGCCTGCGGCGGAGGCCTCGGCGGCGAATTCCGCCTGCCAGCGCGCCATCTGCGCGCGGTTGTCGATGTCCCAGGGGTGGAACCCCGGGCGATACCAGGCGAAGTAGGTGCGCGGGTTGGCGCGGAACAGCCCCGGCTCGCGCCACAGGAAGCGGCGCACCGCCTTGCGCGCCTCGCGCGGCGTATAGCCGTCCGCCTGCAGCAGCAGCGACGCGTACTGCGTGATGTTGCGCGTGAACATGAAGGTGATGAACACCATCGACCAGAGGCGCAGCATGTAGCGCCGCCAGGCCGGCCAGTCCCGCGTCACCTCCATGAAGACGTCGAAGGCGACCGCCTTGTGCTCGGTCTCCTCCAAAGAATGCCAGCGCCACAGGCGCTCGAGCTCGGGCGCGGTGCGGCCGAACAGCTTGTCCTGCATGAGGTCGTGGGTCTCGGCCATCATCGCCGTGAAGTGCTCGAGCGCGGTGGTGGCGCAGAGCATGCGGACCGGGCCGCGCTGGCGGGCGAACGCGATGCGCTTGCGGATGCGCGACTCGATCTCGGCGACGGGATAGCGCCCGCGGTCGATCAGCGAGTTCAGCGCATGGTGCTCACGGGCGTGGATCGCCTCCTGCGCGAGGAAGGCGCGCACATCCTCGGCGAGGCGGCCGGAGAGGCGAGAGCGGTAGTGCCGCACCGAGTCCATGAACATCTTCTCGCCGTCCGGGAAGGTCAAGGACAGCGCGTTGAACACGGCGGTGCCCACCGGATCGCCGTTCATCCAAGGCTTGCCCCGGTAGGCCTCGAGGTCGAAATGCAGGTCGCGCGGCTGCGGCGCGACGTCGGCGGGTGTGCGGGTGTCGGTCATTGTGGAAAGGTGGCGGTGCGGGTCCGCTTTGTCAACGACGGGAAGCCGCGGCCGGGCGGCCGGGCCGGTACTCGCGCTGCACGACCCGCCGCAGGTCCGCCTCGTCGAGACGCACCGGCTTGGTGCGCTCGGCGAGGAACAGCGGCGACTGGTCGGCGTAGTGCGGCGACGCGGCATCGAGCGTCGCCGAGCCGAACTGGTGGATGCCGCGCGCCGAGAGCCGCCCCTCGCGGTCCCACTCGACGAAGAAATAGAGCGTGTCGCCCTTGGCCGCGATGAACCGGCCGTCTTCGTCGGTCGCCATGCCCGCCTCGAAATCGCGCAGCACATCAGGGCCGCCGTCGGTCGGGGCGTCGATGGCGCCGCGCCGGAAGCGGCTCACCTCGCCCCACTCCGGGTCGAGGCGTCCGTGGTGGCGCTGCAGGGTCGCGATGGCGCCGCGCAAGGCCTCGAGCTCGTCGACCGGCGGCTCGCCCGCGAGCCTGCGACCCACCACCGGCAGCCCCGTGAGCACGGCCAGCGCGGTGCCGCGGTCCTTGGCCCCTGCGCCCAGGTCCCAGCCGCGCAGCACCGCCTGCGCGGCGCCGAGCGTGGCGGCATCGGGCTCCTTCGAGAGGTCGCGCGCGGCGAGCCGCGCCACGAGCTGTGCGAGCGCGGAATCCTTCGAGTATCGCTTGTCGTACTTGATGGCCTCGAAGTCCGCGGCGCTCACCGATGCGTCCGCAGCCAGCGATTCCTTGAACCGCAGGCCGCGGTTGGTGACGCGGGTCTCGAGACCGAAGGTCGCCGGGAAGTCCGCCGCGACCGGCTGGTCGCCGGGACCGCTGGACATCAGGGGCGTGTTGTTGGCGTTGAAGACGTAGCCCGAGGCCGGCGCGACCACCTTCGGCACCTTGTCGAAGGGCTCATAGCCCTGCCACAGCGCGCGCGAGGTGTCGCCCGGCAGCACGCCCCGCCAGTCGAAGGACGGGTCCCGGCGCGGGAACGCCGCGTTGTAGACGTAGGCGATGCGGCCCGTGGCGTCGGCGTAAACGTAGTTCTGGCTGGGGATCGCCTGCAGGCGCAGCGCAGCCTGGAAATCCGCCCAATCCTTGGCGCGGTTGAGCTGGTAGTAGCCCTGCACGGCGTCGACCCGGTCCATGTTGGCGTAGCGCAGCGCGTAGCTGCCATGCGGCCGGCGCAGCACCGGGCCGTGCACCGACCACAGCGCCTCGCGCCGCACGCGGATCGCCAACGGGCCGAAGAGCCGCAGTTCGAGCTCCGCCTCGCGCCGCTCGAGACGCCGCCAAGCGCCATCGAAGCGGTACCGGTCGGGATCCGCGGGATCGATGACCAAGCGGTAGGTGTCCGAGAGGTCCGGCGTGTTCACGGTGTTGGCCCAGCCCAGTGCCGGTCCGAAGCCGTGCAGGATGAACGGCGAACCCGGGAACACGCCGCCGGCCATGTCCCAGCCCTCGGCCGACTTCAAGCGCACCTCGTACCAAGCGAGCGGGCCGGTGTAGGGCTGGTGCGAGTTGATCAGCAGCCGCGTGGCGCCGTCCGGCGTGCGCACCGGCGCCACCGCCATGGCGTTCGAACCGCCGCCCTGGGGCACCGACTCGGCAGGCGGCCCAGGGCCGAACAGCGCGCGGATGTCGCGCTCGAGGCCGAAGAAGAGCGGCGTGAAGAACGTGAACCCCGCCACCAGATCCTCGGCCGTCACCGGCTCGAAGCCGTGCACGACCGCGTCCGGATACTCGGCCGCGTAGAGGTTCACGCCGTCGGCATAGCCCTGCAGCACCGCCAGCGTCTTGCGCGAGATGCGGCCCTCGGCGATCGCGCGGGGCAGGCCCTCGCGCACGCGCTCGCGCACCCGCAGCAGCGCCACGAGGTAATCGGAGACGGCGGGATCCGGCCCCTCTACGGCGAAAGGCCGTGGCAGACCGAGCGCGGCAGCGGCGGCATCCACCAACCTCGGCGCCTGCGGGTCGATGCGCGCCGCGCGGCCACGGCTCGTCATCAGGCTCTGCTGCAAGGTGGCGAAGTCGTCCTCGGCGTGGGCGTAGGCGAGGCCGAACGCCACGTCCTCGTCACGCCGGCCGTAGATGTGCGGCACACCGAAATCGTCGCGTAAGATGCGGACATCGTAGCGGCCGCCGAGGTCGCGGTAGGCGGCGCCATCGAACGTCGGCAACCGCACCGGACGCGACCACACGACCGCGACCACCAGCAGCAACAGCGATGCCCCGCCGATCCCTATCGCCGCCCGCTTCAGCCCGCCTTAGATGGCAACACGGTTGATGCAGATGTCGAGCGAACCCATTTCGCTCAGAACGCCATGATGATGCAGGCCGCTATTGAGTTCTTTAGCGGCAGCATTAAGTCTCGCCTGCAGGCGATCAGCGGACAACCCGGCTAATCGGAGCTAAACGATGAGCCTAATGCGCACCTTTGAAATCGGTTCCACCGGACTGGTGGCGCAGTCGATTCGACTCAATACAACCGCATCGAATATCGCCAACGTTGAAACCCTAGAGGGTCCCGATGGCCGGCCGTATCGCGGACGCCAGGTGGTCTTTCGCACCACGCCGATCGATGGCGCGCCGGGCGCGGGCGTTGAAGTGGCCAACATTGTTGAAAACGATGCGCCACTGCGCAAGGAATTCAAGCCCGG
>RFTM01000581.1 GCA_009923475.1 Gammaproteobacteria bacterium
GGCGGGAAACAGGCCGAGGGCGGCGCCTCGCAGGGGCAGGCGGGCGGCGGCTCGGCGAGCGGCGGCGGCGACCGCGGCATACCCTCGGGCGACGACGACGACATCGTCGCCCGGCGGTTGCGGCGCGCGGCCGAGCAGGAGACGGACCCGGAGCTCAAAGAAAAGCTCTGGAAGGAATACGCCGACTACAAGCGCAACGCCAAGGGCAGGGGTTGAGGACCGTGACGATGACGAAGCGACATGACGGCAAGCGGCTGCGGGCGGCCATCGCGGTGCTGGCGACGGCGCTGCTCGGCGGTTGCGTGGTGCACGAGACGAAGCCGGTGGCCAAGATCGAGGCGCGCCAGGCGAAACAGCAGATCCCCGCCGCGGAGCTGCTCGACGTCGGCGTGCGCGAGTTCGACCCCGGCATCCCCGCCGCCATCGCGGGCGACCAGGAGGCGCTCGACAAGAAGCGCATCTATCCCGACATCCGCAAGGCCGAGACGCGCCTGCTCGCGGTGCGGCTGCGCGCCACCCTCGAGGCTTCGGGCCAGTGGGGGGCGGTGCGGGTGGTGCCGCAGGGCATCGAGCACCTCGACCTGATGGTGAGCGGGCGCATCGTCGAGTCGACGGGCGCGCGCCTCGAGCTGCGCATCGACGCGGTCGACGCCACCGGCCGCGTCTGGATCAAGGACCGCGCGTATGCCGGCGACGCCGACCTCGGCACCTACAAGACCGACGCCGCGCTGCGCGCCAGGGACCCGTTCCAGAACGTCTATTCCCAGATCGCCAACGACCTGCTGGCCGCGCGCGAGGCGCTCGCCGCGGCGCAGCGCCGCGAGATCCGCCAGGTCGCCGAGCTGCGCTTCGCGCAAGACCTCGATCCGCGGCGCTTCGAGGGCTACCTGCAGCGCGACGCGGCCGGTGAGCTGCGCGTCGCGCGCCTGCCGCCGCAGGATGACCCGGCGCTCGCCCGCATCGCCAAGATCCGCGAGCGCGACGCCGCGGTCATCGACACCGTCGACGGCTACAGCGGCGACTTCGCCGAGCAGCTGTTCGAGCCCTACGGGGGCTGGCGCCGCACCAGCCGTGAGGCCATCGAGAAGGAGGAGCGGGTCCGCAACCAGGCGCTCACCCGCACCGCGCTCGGCGCCGCCGCCGTGCTCGCCAGCATCTTCGTGCCGAGCAACTGCGCCGGCAACGAC
>RFTM01000582.1 GCA_009923475.1 Gammaproteobacteria bacterium
GGCCATCGAATCGACCCAGCGGAAGCAGAGTCGCCAGCGCTCGTTGATGCGGATGCTGTACTGGCCCGCCCGGTCGGCTGCGAGGGACTCGAGGCGGTTCCCCGGCGGGACGCGCAGATCCTCCAGCCGGGCAGCCACCTCAAGCTGCCGCAGCTTGCGCCTGGCGACCACCTCGGTGTTGACGAATCGCTTCACCCGTTCGCCGCGGGCGAGCGCTTCAGTGTCCTTACAGCGGTAAGAGCGGACCATAAAAGCATAACGCCGTGCGTTAATAACGGCAAGCGTGATTACTGGAACACCCCGGGCGCGACCGTCGAGAAGCGCAGGGCGGCATAAGGTGATGCGGAAGGTCGGGCCGTCGCTGCTCAGCCCTTGGCCGGCAGTGCCCGCAATTGCAGGCCGAGCGCGGCGACGACCTTGAGCACGGTGTCGAAGGCGGGCGCGCGGTCGCCGGACAGGGCTTTGTAGAGGCTCTCGCGCGAGAGGCCGGCGTCGCGTGCGACCTGCGTCATGCCCTTGGCGCGGGCGATGTCGCCGAGGGCCTTGGCGATGAACGCCGCGTCGTCGCCCGCGATCTCGAAGCAGGCCTCGAGGTAGGCGGCCATCTCTTCAGGCGTCCGGAGGTGTTCGGCGACATCCCATCGCTTGGTTTTGAGCTTGCGCGGCATGGGCGACCTCACAGGTGACGGGCGAGGGATCGGGCGGTGACGATGTCGGCGGCCTGCGTGGATTTGTCGCCGCCTGCCAACAAGATCACGAGATGCCGAGCGCGGCGTGAGTAATACACACGGTAGCCCGGTCCGAACGCGATCCGCATCTCGAGGACACCGTCACCGACCGGTTTGACGTCGCCGGGGTGACCCGCGGCGAGACGCTCGATGCGCGCTTGGACAAGAGCACGCCCCCGCAGGTCGCGAAGGCCATCGATCCAGTCGCGGAAGGTGTCGGTGTACTCAAGCTGCATCGCAACTGTAGCCACGCGGCTACACCGTGTCAATGGCGCGGGGATGACCATCGTGTCGCGGGTGTCTCGACACAGCGAGCGGTGAATAGGGCGCGTTCGTCGAGAAATGCGGGGGCGGTCGGCCCGCGCAATCCCGGCGCCACCTAGGGCATCTACGCTCGCAGATCACGCCGCGGGACAGCGCGCCGGAGGTGCGTAGGGGGTTG
>RFTM01000583.1 GCA_009923475.1 Gammaproteobacteria bacterium
TTCCGTGAAGCGGACCTCGATACGGCGCTGATCGAGCGCGAGCGCGAAGCGCTGTCAGCCGGCACGGCGTCGCCCTCGCAGGCGCTCTGGAATGCAGCCGTCGCCGCATGGTTGCTCGCGGACAGCCGATCGATGCCTGACCTGCGGCATCCTGGCTCGCCTTGGGCGGCGCGTGACGGTTTCAGGCTGATCGGCGCCGCGCGCCGCGAGTTGACGTTGGAGGCGGTCGGCGTCCGGCGCAAGGTCACCGTCGAGTACCACGCCGACTGTTGGCGGCTCGGATGGGCCGCTGCAACGGGCAGCGATCCGGGGCAGGGAGCCGTTTCCGTGCGGCTCGCCGCCGCCAGCGGCCCTGAGGACGGCAGCCTGACGCTGCTGACCGAGGGCAGCCGACGACAGGTGTTCGCGTCCGTGCATCACGGGCCCGGTCACAGCGGCGTCGCGCATGTGAGCGTCGACGGCGAGGAGGTGACGTACAGGGTGGTCGATCCGCGCGATGCCGCCTCGACGGCAGAGACGGCGGACGGCGGACTGCGCGCCCCGATGCCGGGCCGTGTGGTGGCGGTGATGGTGACACCGGGGCAACGTGTGGCACGCGGTGCCCCGCTCCTCGCCATGGAAGCGATGAAGATGGAGCACGTCATCCTTGCGCCCGCCGATGGCGTCGTGGTGCGGGTGCTCGCCCCCGAGGGCGGCCAGGTCGCAGAGGGCGCCGCGTTGGTGGAGTTCGAGCCCGGCTGAGCCCTGGGCACTGGCCAGTTCGCCCTGCGCCCGCGGACCGGCGACCTTGCACCCTCCAAAACGACACCGCCGGTGCCGCTTGCGCGACACCGGCGGTGCTGTGACCTGAAGGTCTGACCCCGAAGGGTCGGCCGGACTTACTGCGGCTTGTCGCAGTCCGTACAGCGCAGGACGACGCGACGGTTCTCGGCGCGGCCCTCGGCAGTCTTGTTGTCGGCCACCGGCTGGCTCTCGCCGAAGCCCTTCGGCTCCATGCGGCCCTCGGCGATGCCCTGCGAGATCAGGTAATCACGCACGGACTTCACGCGACGCTCGGAGAGCTTCTGGTTGTAGGCGTCGGAGCCGACCGAGTCGGTGTGGCCCTCGATGACGCCGCTGGTCCAGTTGAGGCGCTTGAGCTCCGCAGCCGCCGCGTCGAGCTTG
>RFTM01000584.1 GCA_009923475.1 Gammaproteobacteria bacterium
CTTGCGATCCGCACCAACAACGCCGAGCGCGTGCGTGTGCTCGGCTCGGGCGCCAACGCCGGCTTCGTCGGCATCGGCGTCGCCGCGCCGACCGCGCTGCTCGACGTCAACGGCGCCTTCCGCGCGCGCGGCGCGAGCACGCTGAACGGCAGCTTGGGCGTCGATGGCGCCAGCACGTTCACGGGCCTGCTGACGGCCAACGGTGGCATCACCACCAACACGCTTGCGGCCACCACTTCGGTGACCACGCCGTTGGTGACCAACGCCGGCACGCTTGCGCTGTCGGCCACCGGCGCGAACATCATCACCGCGAGCACCAACGGCGCTGAGCGGCTGCGCATCGACGCGAACGGCCAGGTGGGCATCGGCATGACGCCGGGCCGGACGCTGGATGTCACGGGCACCTTCGGTGTGACCGGTGCGACGACCCTCGCCGGCGCGACGCAGGTCAACAACACGCTGGGTGTCACCGGTGCGACGACGCTCAGCAACACTCTGACTGTATCGGGCGCCTCGCAGGTCAACAACACGCTGGGTGTCACGGGTGTCCTGACCGCGAGCGCAGGGGTGCGCACCCCGTCTGTCACCAATCCCAGCGGCGCGCTGTCGCTGACCGCCACCGGCGGCACGCTCGGCCTCGCCGCCACCGGCGCGAACCCCATCACCCTCGCCACCAATGGCGTCGAGCGCCTGCGCGTCGACTCGGTGGGCCGCGTCGGCATCGGCACCAACAACCCGACCGCCGCCCAGCTGATGATCGTCAGCAGCGACGCGCAGCGCATCGGGCTGCTGCTGCGCGGCGCGCTCGGCCAGGAGAGCAACTTCTTCGAGGTGCAGGCCAACGACGGAACGCCGCTGTTCAGCGTCAACGCGTTCGACACCCTCGGCGCGCCGAACCCGCGGGCGGTGGTCTCCAGCGCCTTCCTCGCCTCCGGCACCGTCACGCTCTCGTCCATCGCCGGTGCGACGCCCGGTTCGACGATGGGCTCCAACGACCGCATCG
The DNA here is from genome assembly GCA_009923475.1 of Gammaproteobacteria bacterium. GTDB lineage: Bacteria > Pseudomonadota > Gammaproteobacteria > Steroidobacterales > Steroidobacteraceae > UBA964. Next base: position 1,004 of record RFTM01000584.1, read on the forward strand.
TCGTCGCGGATCCGAACGGCACGCTGTCGCAGGTGTCGCCCGGCGCCTTCGTCTCCATCTACGCTTGGGGCCTGAAGGGCAACACCGGCTCCACCAGCAGCGGCGTGCTCGGCGGCGCGCCGGCGCCGGGTTCCAACTTCATCGGCACGCTGGACA
>RFTM01000585.1 GCA_009923475.1 Gammaproteobacteria bacterium
TGGTGCCGACCTGGAACTACCGCGCGGTGCATGTGCGCGGCACGCTCGCCTGCACGCACGACCGCGACGCGAAGCTGCAGATCGTCGAGCGGCTGACGCGCCATATGGAAGGGCAGCGGCAGGAGCCTTGGGCCGTCTCCGACGCGCCTGCCGACTACATCGAGAAGATGCTGCAGGGTCTCGTCGGCCTGACGCTGACCATCAGTGAAGTCGTCGCCAAGACCAAGGCCAGCCAGAACCGCACGCCCGCCGACCAGCGCGGTGCGCTCGAGGGGCTGCGCGACGATCCCGCCAGCGCCGAGGCGGCCGCGCTCATCGCCGGGCGGATCGGGGGCTGATGCCCCCACGCAGCACGGCGGGTGTTGACATAGAGTACTTTGCGTTTTAAAGTGCTTTCCAACAGCCCAATCCCGGGCTTCTGGAACGGAGCACGAACATGAGCACGAAGACCCCCTCCCCGGCCTCGGACGTCGCCTACCTGCGCGAATTGGCCGAAGCCGGCCGCCAAGCCCCGCCCGACGGCGGTCCCTACCTCGTCGCGGGCGGCGGCTGGTTCGCCCTCGCGAGCCTCGCCATCGGCGCGGGCGACACCGGCCTGATCCCTGCATCGCCCTCGCTGCCGGGCGTGGCGATGCTCGTCGCCTTCGCGGGGTTCGCGGTGTCGATGGCGCTGCTGATGCGCCGTGACCGCGGCAAGGTGCAGAACGACGCCAACCGTTTCGTCGGCGCCGCGTGGTCGGCGGTCGGCATCTCGATCTTCTTCTTCTGGGCCGCCGTGGCGATCGTCGCCGCCCGTACCGGCGAAGGCTTCATCATGAACACGATCAGCCTGATGGTGCTCGCCGCCTACGGCGCCGCATGGCGGTTCACCGGCGAGGTGTTCGGCAAGGGCTTGAGCAACGCCGTGACGGGGCTCTGCTTCGCCTCGATGCTGGTCGTGGCGGCCGCCATCGGTACGCCCTGGATGTGGCTCGCCTACGCCGCCGCGTTGGTGCTCTGCGCCGTGCTGCCGGGACTTGCGCTGATGCGCAAGGCCCGCGCGGCGCAGGCCTGAGGCGATGGGCATGGACGGTTTCGACATCCACGAGATCGACGAGGTGATCCATGGACGGATCCGCCTCGGCGTGATGGCCTTCCTCGC
>RFTM01000586.1 GCA_009923475.1 Gammaproteobacteria bacterium
CGGGCCGCGGCAGTTGAACTCGCGCGCGAGGTGCGCGAGCGGCATGTTCGGTTCCTGCTCGATCTCCTTCAGGCGATCCATGCAGGCAAGGCCGCGCGCGGCCCACTTCACGCCGTCGACCTTGCCGGCGGCGGCGTCCCACGCGTGCAGCATGGTGGCCACGTAGTTGTCGAAGTCGAGCACGCCCTCGCCGGCGCCGAGGTACAGGCCCACGCGGCGCGGGTCCTTCGGGGGCGTCGCGGCGAGGCCACTCTGCTTCCACGCCTGGCTCGCCGCGCCGAGCGCGAACTGGCTGTTCAGGCCGGCGCTCGCGTGGATCGAGGGGTCCTTCACGAAGCCGCGGAAGTCGAAGTCCTTCTTCACCTCGGCGGCGAAGCTGGTGGGAAAGGTGCGCGCGTCGAAGCGCGTGGTGGGCTCCATGCCGCTGTCGGCGGCGAGCAGGCGCTTCCACACCGAGTCGACCGAGTGGCCGAGGCCGGTGACCCATCCCATGCCGGTGACGACGACGCGCGGACCGCTCATGCGAGGCTCCTGACCACGATGGCGGCGTTCTGGCCGCCGAGGCTCGGCGTGTACACGAGGATCGCCTTCGGATCGGCCTTGCGCGCGGCGACCGGCGCCGCGTCGAGCGTGCGGAAGTAGCACGACACCTCGCCGGTGTGGCACGCCGGCCCGTCGCGGTCCACAAGATAAAGCAGGCTATCGTCTTCGCAATTCCGGCGGATCTCACGCACATGCAGGAAGTTGCCGGAGGTGGCGCCCTTGTGCCACGCCTCATTGCGCGACCGCGACCAGAACCACGCCTCACCCGACTCGATCGTGCGTTCGACCATCTCGCGAGAGGTCGAGGCGACCATAAGCACCTCGCCGGAGGTGCGGTCTTGCACCACCACGGGGATCAAGGCGACGCCGTCGCCCGGCCCCGTGGCGGGGAAGCGCATGGTGTCGAGGCCGTCGGCGTGCAGGTCGGGCATGGCGTTCCTTCAGGGTGGGGGCGACTACAGGCGGACCGGCAGGCCATGCGCGCGGAGGTGTTCCTTCACCTGGGGCACGCTGAACACGCCGTAATGGAAGACCGACGCGGCGAGGACCGCGTGCGCGTGCCCCTCGTCGAACGCCTCGGTGAAGTGCGCCAACGT
>RFTM01000587.1 GCA_009923475.1 Gammaproteobacteria bacterium
CTCGCCGGGGGATTCCTCGGTGCCGGCGAAGAGGCCGCCGATCATGACGCAGTGCGCGCCGGCGGCGAGCGCCTTGGCGAGGTCGCCGGAGTAGCGGATGCCGCCGTCGGCGATCAGCGGGACATCGGTGTCCGCGAGCGCGGCGGCGACATTGGCGATCGCGCTCACCTGCGGCACGCCGACGCCGGCCACGATGCGCGTGGTGCAGATGGAACCGGGGCCGATGCCGACCTTGACGGCATCGGCCCCGCACTTGACGAGGTCGCGCGCGGCCTCCGCGGTGACGATGTTGCCGGCGATGACCTGCAGCGCGGCGTAGCGCGCCTTGATGCGCTCGACCGATTGCATGACGCCGCGCGAGTGGCCGTGGGAGGTGTCGACCACCACCACATCCACACCCGCCTCGACCAGCGCGGCGACGCGATCGACGGTGTCCGGCGAGGTGCCGACCGCCGCGCCGACGCGCAGGCGACCGCTCTCGTCCTTGGCGGCGCGCGGCCGCTCGGTGGCCTTCTGGATATCTTTGACGGTGATCAGGCCCTTGAGCTCGTGGCCGTCGCCGACCACCAGCACCTTCTCGATGCGGTGCTTGTGGAAGAGCTGCAGCACGTCCTCTCGCGCGGCGTTCTCGCGCACGGTGACGAGGCGCTCCTGCGGCGTCATCACCGCCGAGACGGCCTTGTCGAGGTCCTTCTGGAAGCGCAGGTCGCGGCTCGTGACGATGCCGACGACCTTCTTGCCCTGCACCACCGGCATGCCGGAGATGCCGCGTGCGCGGGTGAGCTCGAGCACCTCGCGGATGGTGGCGTCGGGCGTGACGGTGATGGGGTCGAGCACCACGCCGCTCTCGTATTTCTTGACGCGGGCGACCTCGCGGGCCTGCGCCTCGACGGTCATGCTCTTGTGGATGATGCCGATGCCGCCCTCTTGGGCGATGGCGATGGCGAGCCGCGCCTCGGTGACCGTGTCCATGGCAGCCGAGACCACGGGCAGGTTGAGGCGGATCTTGCGGGTCAGGCGGGTGGAGAGGTCGACCTCGCGGGGCAGGACCTCGGAATAAGCCGGGACCAAAAGCACGTCATCGAAAGTGAGTGCTTCCTGAAGGATGCGCATCGGGGGGGTCCGTCCAGGGATGATGG
>RFTM01000588.1 GCA_009923475.1 Gammaproteobacteria bacterium
GGCGCGCGGCGTCTGCGACGTGCCGCGCAACGTGCCGGACGACATCCTGCGCGAGCTGCAGCACGTCGGGATAGCGGTCGATGATGCGGCGCGCGAGCTCGATCTGCTCGAGCTGCGGCCGTGCGAACGGCCCTCGCCCCTCGCCCGGGATGTAGACCGACCAGAACTGCGCGCCGAGACCGCCGGCGCGCAGCCGCGCGATGTCGGTGTGGCCGGGCGTCGGCTTGCGCAGGTCGTAGGCGACGACGTCGCCCGGCGCCTGCTTGTAGCCGCGGATGGCGTAGGGGAGGTCGTTGTGGCCATCGACGAGGATGGTCGAGCGCAGCAGCTTGCGCGCGTGCGCGAGCGCGGCGTCCTCCGCTCCGGCGACGCCGGGCGAGGTGGTGCTCGGCGCGGTGGCGCAACCGGCGAGCGCGAGGGCGACGAGCGCCGTCGCCATGGCCGGCGCGGCGGAGAGGTGCACTTGGCGCATGCTCAGGCCCCCGCCTTGAAGGTGTCGCAGGACTGCATCGATCCCGTCTCCAGCCCGCGCTTGAACCACTGCATGCGCTGCTGCGCCGTGCCGTGGGTGAAGGACTCCGGCTGCACGTAGCCCTGCATGCGCTTCTGGATGGTGTCGTCGCCGACGGCCGACGCGGCGGCGAGCGCTTCCTCGATGTCGCCCTGTTCGAGGATCTGGCGCGAGCGGTCGGCGTGGTGCGCCCAGATGCCGGCATAGCAGTCGGCCTGCAGCTCCATCATGACCTGCAGCTGGTTCTGCTGGACCTTGCTGGCGCGCGACTGCGCCTCGCGCACCTGCTTCGAGATGCCGGTGATGGTCTGGATGTGGTGGCCGACCTCGTGCGCGATCACATAGGCCTGCGCGAAATCGCCGGCTGCCTTGAATTGCGTCTCGAGCTCGTTCCAGAACGAGAGGTCGATGTAGACCTTCTGGTCGCCGGGGCAATAGAACGGCCCGGCGCCGGAGTTGGCGCGGCCGCAGGCGGTGACCACCTCGCCGCTGAAGAGCTTGAGCACGGGCGGCTTGTATTGGGCGCCACCGGCCTTGAAGATCTCGCCCCAGGTCTCTTCCGTATCGCCGAGCACGGCCGCCGCCGCATCGCCGGCGGCGTCCTTCGGCGCGCCCATCGCCGCCGC
>RFTM01000589.1 GCA_009923475.1 Gammaproteobacteria bacterium
AGCGCGCGCAGTCCTCGATGGGGCGCGACCAGTCGACCGGACCTTCCTGGCAGAACAACCGCAGGCTCGGATACCAGAGGCTGCGCTCCTCGCCCTCGTGCCAATACCAGAGCCTGCCCTTCGAGTACGGCACCAGCACCGCCGTGCGCTTGCCGATCGCGCCGGCGAGGTGTGCGGTGACGTTGCTGGCGGTCACGACCGTGTCGCAGGCGTCGATCAGCGCCGTGAGGCCGTCGATGTCCTCGCGCACGTCGAGGCCCTCGATGCGGTGGACGCGCAGGCCGGTCCGCTCGTGCAGCGCCTCGAGCTCGGCGTCCACTGCGCCGTACTGCAGGTTGATGAACACCGTGTCCGGCGTCTCGAGCAGCGGACGCAGCTTCACGAGGTCGATGCTCTTGGCCTCGCTGAACTTCTTGTTCGCGCTGCGCCAGGCGATGCCGCAGACGCGACGGCCGCCGCCGAGCGCCGCGAGCTTCGTGCGCATCTCTTCGCGCCGCCGCTCGTCCGCCTTGAGATAGACCGTACGGCTCGCCGCGATCGACGCTTCGTCCATGCCGAGCAGATAGCCGAGATCGCCGATCGGCGCCTGTACATCGTAGCCGTCGTCGATGGAGGCGCGCATCGCCACGGCGCGCTCCAGCAGCCGCAGCTGCGGGAAGGAACGCGCGAGCAGCGCGTGCAGCCGCTTGTCCGCCGTGAGCGTGACCGACACCGCGCGCTTCAGAAGCTCCGGCAGCAGCCCGGCGAAGAACACCTCGTCGCCGATGCCCTGCTCGGCCCACAGCAACAGCCGCCCGCGCAGCGCGTCGGGCCGGCAGGGCGGGAGCGTCGTCCGTTGCCGATCGCTGCTGTGCCCCGTCTCGTCCCAGCGATGGCGATAGTCGTCGAAGCCCCCGGCGAACTGCCGCAGCGAGAGCCGCATGCGGCCGCGGTTGGCGAACGGTTCTTCGTAGCCCGGCTTGAGACGGATCGCCTGCGCGAAGTCGACGGATGCCTCGTCGAAGCGCCGGAGCTCCTGCAGCGTGACGCCCCGGTTGTTGAAGGCCTCGGCGTAGTCGGGCTTGGCGCGGATCGCTTCGCCGAAGCTCGACACCGCTTCCTCACAGCGGTGCATGTGGTGCAGCGCGTTGCCGCG
>RFTM01000590.1 GCA_009923475.1 Gammaproteobacteria bacterium
ACCCGGCGACACAAGGCGAGCCGGCGACACAAGGCGAGCCGGCGACACAAGGCAACCCGGCGACACAAGGCGAGCCGGCGACACAAGGCGAGCCGGCGACCCTACAAGGCGAGCCAGCGACCCTACGAAGCAAATCGACCCGTAGGGTCAAACCGCCCCTACGGGACAAAACGACTCTACGAGGTGGCTCGCACGTTATGGCCCCGGCCGAGGTGAGCGCCCCTGCAAGCGCGACGCTCATTAATGTTTAGCCTCGAGGCGAAGCCCAAAGGTGCGTGCGGCGCCCCCGCAAGCGCGAGACACAAAATAAGGGCGGCCCGGAATTGAGCGCCCCTTGGACGCCGCCTCGCGCTTGCAGGGGCGCTCAAGCCCTGCGGGCGCCCCCGCAAGCGCCGAGGCAAGCGCGAGGCTTAACCCTTCGCAGCTGAGTCCCCCATTCTTCCTGGCTAACTTCGAGCGTGCCGACGGCGCGGGCCAGCCAATCCAAGATCTCGAACTGGCACCCGAGCCTGAACCCGATGCAGACGCTCGATTCGATGACGGGGCGGCGCTCGTTGCGGGACAGCGCGTTCGTCATCTCGATGACGGCGGCCAGGTCGCCCGATTTCATCGCCTCGACCAGTGGGTCAAGGCGATCCAGGACCGCTTCGTCGCACCTTCGGGCGCCCGGCATCGTTTGTTTTATTCTAACGGCGCATGGATTTCATTTTTAGTCGCTAAGGCTTGCTATACAAGGCTAAACAGGGTCGCCTTGCCGACCGGCGTCTCGCTGGAGATCTGCGGGATCTGGTCGTACCCGCCGGCGCGGAGGCGGCGCCGGAGCTCGAGAAGGAAGTCGGGCGCGGCGGGCCAGGCGCCGCCGGAAATCGAGCAGCGAAGGACGGCGAGGACGTAGTAGGTGAGCGCGCCGTTGGCGCGGTGGTTGAAGCTGGCGTCGGCGCTCGTCTGGCTGTCGGCGCAGCCGGAAACGATGATGACGTCGGGCGCTTGCGCCGCTTGCGGGAGCGCCGCGGGCCCGGCGACGCCGCGAGCCCCGATGGCGGCGGCGGAGAGCGCAACGGCGGGCGCGCCCTCGGATCGCTCAATGAACACGGCATCAGCCGCGGCGGCGGCATCCGCGGCGGC
>RFTM01000060.1 GCA_009923475.1 Gammaproteobacteria bacterium
CCTCCCCCCGGGACCCTCCGCCCGGCCGCCCGGGAGGGTCGTAAATCGTGGCTAAATCGCCACGCCCTTGCGATATTAGCAGCCGTAGGGCGAAAACAACGTCACTTTGCGTAAAAAAAGTTGACATGCTTTACGCATGTTGAAAGCATTAGGGGGACGGGGGTACCGGCTCGCCCGGAGACCGGCGAGGCAGGCTCGCAACAGCTGCCCGCGACAAGGACAAACAACACTTGGAGGACAGGGGACAATGAATCGGAAGCATCTAATCGCGTCCGTCGTCTCGGGGCTGATCGCCACGACGACCGGCGTGGCCTTCGCACAGCAAGACTCCACGGGGCTCGAGGAGGTCATCGTCACCGCGCAGAAGCGCGCCGAAAACCTCCAGACCACGCCGATCGCCATCACGGCGCTGTCGGCCCGCGCGATCGACGAGCTCGGCATCGCCAACAACAAGTCCCTGTTCGGCATCGTCCCGAACCTGCAAGGCTTCGAGCCGCCCTCCTCGCGCGGCAACCTGTCGCTCAACATCCGCGGCGTCCCCTCGGGCAACGCCAACAGCGTCTCCAACGACCCCGCCTCGGCGCTCTACGTCGACGGCATCTACGTCGCCAAGGGCTTCGGCGTCGGCCTCGACGTCATGGACCTCGAGCGCATCGAGGTGCTGCGCGGCCCGCAGGGCACCCTCTACGGCCGCAACACCACGGGCGGCGCGGTCAACTTCGTGACCCGCAAGCCGAGCGGCGATTTCCGCCTCGACGCGCGCGTCGGCGCCGGCAACTACAACCTGCGCGACTACCGCTTCTCGATCGACCTGCCGCGCCTCGCCAACATCGCGACCAACTTCAGCTACTTCAAGCGCGACCGCGACCCGCTCTACGGCAACACCAACCCGTCGGTCACCGGCCGCGAGGACCTCAACCGCCAGGGCTGGCGTATCGCCGCCGAGTTCGCGCCCAGCGACTCCTTCACCGCGAGCTACAGCTTCACCCACTCCGAGCTGGACGAGCAGTCGCAGGCGCTGAAGGTGTTCGGCCTCACGCCGACCGCCGGCGCGGTCGCGGGCACCACGGGCTACCCGACCAACGTGGCGCTCACGAGCACCAGCCGCTCGGCGCAGTTGACCACCATCCGCAACAACCTCGCGTTCCTCGGGCCCGCGGCCGCCACCCCGCAGGTTCAGCAGCTGAGCCAGTGGATCAACGACTACATCGCCTGGGAGAGCGCGATGTACGCCGCGGGCGTCAACCGCCCCGACAGCATCTCCAGCGACACGACGCTGCAGTCCCTCAACGACGTCGACGCGCACGGCCTCACGCTGTCCTGGCGCGTCAGCGACGACCTCGAGCTCAAGTCCATCAGCGGCTGGCGCAACGTGCACAACCTCAACCGTGGCGACCTCGACGGCGTCGACGGCACCATGCGCGCCGGCACGGGCAGCCTCAAGACCGGCGTCGTCCATGACGTCGTCCTGGCGACCATCGGCGGCCTGTTCTTCAACTCGGTCTCGCCGGCGATCCCGGCGGCCACCGAGTTCGCGGTGGGCCAGGCGATCGTCGATTCGATCAACGCCCTCGGCCGCGCGCCGTCGTTCACCAACTTCGCGGACACCAACCTGAGCACCTTCCAGCAGGAGTTCGCGGCGGTCGGCAAGTCGGGCCCGCTCGACTACACCCTGGGCGCGTTCTACTACAAGGACGAGGGCCGCTTCCGCAACAACCGTTGGGCGCTGTTCCCGATCTCGGCCTCGGACACCACCTCGCACGACAACGCGACCCGTTCGCTGGCCTTCTACGGCCAGGGCACCTGGCGCGTGTCCGAGGGCAGTCCGTTGTCGGTGACCGTCGGCCTGCGGCGCACCAAGGAGACGAAGGACGTCACCTACCTGTGGCGCAGCAGCGCCAGCTCGTCGGGGTTCTTCGGGCCGTACTTCGCCGGCAAGCCGCTGTCGAGCACCTATGTCGCGGACGAGCTCGCCGAGACGCAGCCTGAGGTCGCCGGCATCTTCGGCAAGAAGTTCAGCAAGGACTTCAGCAACACCAGCGGCAAGTTCACGCTCGGCTACGACTTCAGCGACGCCATGTACGGCTTCCTGACCTACTCGACCGGCTACAAGAGCGGCACCTTCAACGGCGACTTCTACGACTCGGTCAACAACACGGGCGACCTGTTGCGGCCCGAGAAGATGAAGAACATCGAGGCCGGCTTCAAGGCCGACCTCAGCGAGCGGGTGCGCCTCAACGTCGGCATGTTCCGCTACGACTACCGCGACATGCACATCGCGTCGCTGTTCGTGCGGCCGAACGGCAGCGTGGTCAGCCGCATCCAGAACGCCGGTCGCGCCAAGCGCTACGGCGGCGAGATCGAGCTCACCGTGCAGCCGTTCGACGACCTGACCGCGGCGCTGTCGTGGTCGGGCGTGCGCGGCACGTTCGACGAGTTCCCGCTGGCGCGCAACTCGACCACCAGCATCGCGAACACGGTCGACTACGCCCGCCGCGGCCTGTCCCCGGACAACCAGCTCACGGCCAACATCGACTGGAACATCATGCGCACCGACCTCGGCCGGCTGTCGCTCAACCTGAACGCGAACTACCAGTCGGACACCTACGCGATCGCGATGAGCTCGGACAGCTACGGCGCGCCGGCGAACTCCCCGGTCATCTTCAACCAGCTGACCAACAACGCGCGCACGCTGGTGAACGCCCGCCTGAGCCTGAGCGACGTGGCGCTCGGCGACTCCAAGCTGCGCGTCAGCCTCTGGGGCCGCAACCTGACCGACGAGGACTACCGCGAGTTCTCGTTCAACTATGGCGCGTCGCTGGGCCTCAACCTGGCGCAGTACGGCGAGCCGCGCACCTACGGCATCGACTTCGCGGTGCTGCTGGGCAAGTGACCGCCGCCTAGGCGGCTAAGGAAGGCCCGGCGGGCGACCGCCGGGCCTTTTTCTTTGGGGATGCGGACGGGCCGCGGCGGCCGCGTCAGCCGGCGTCGCGCAGCGCGAAGACCGCGGCGCGCTCGCCGATCATCACGCAGGCGGCGTGGGTGTTGCCCGAGATGAGGGTCGGCATCACCGAGGCGTCGGCGACGCGCAGCCCCTGGACGCCGCGCACCCGCAGCTGCGGGTCGACGACGGCGCCGTCATCCGACCCCATGCGGCAGGTGCCGACCGGGTGGTAGCCGGTCGAGCCCACCCGCCGCGCGAAACCGAGCAGCGCCTCGTCGGACTGCGCGGCGGGACCGGGCTCCGCCTCCGCCTCGATGAGGGCGGCGAGAGGCGCGGTGGCCGCGACCTCGCGCGCGATGCGCATGCCGCGCAGCGTGAGGCGACGGTCGGCCTCGTCCTGCAGGTAGCCGTGCACGATCTCGGGCGGCTGCATCGGGTCGGTGCTGACGCTGCGCACATGTCCCCGCGAAACCGGTCGCAGCACGCAGGGCGCGACGGTGAGGCCGGGATGCCGGCTCAGGTCCGCCTTGCCGCCCTTGGCCGCGGCGTCGAGGTCGCCGGTCACCGGCAGGCAGTGGTACTGCAGGTCGGGACGGAGCCCTTCCGGCGAGCTGCGCACGAAGGCGCCGCTCTGGGCGGCCGGGATGGTGAGCGGTCCCTCGCGGCGCCGCAGGTAACGCAGGAAGTTCCGCACCAGCCGCCAACCGCGCAGCTCGTGGTTGTAGCTGAAGACGCCCGGTCGCACGCGGAACCCCATCGGGATGACGTAGTGGTCCTGCAGGTTCGCGCCCACGGATGGGCGGTCGACACGGACCGGGATGCCGAGCTCCTGCAGCATGCGGCCGTCGCCGATGCCCGACAGCTGCAGCAACTGCGGCGATTGGTAGGCCCCCGCGGCGACGATGACCTCGCGGCGGGCGCGCAGCACGGCGCGGCCGTCAGGCAGGTCGACCTCGACGCCGGTCGCACGGCCGTCCTCGATGAGCACGCGCCGCGCCATCGCGCCGGTGAGCACGCGCAGGCTGGGGCGCTGCTCAGCGGGCCGCAGGAACGCCCGCGCCGCCGACCAGCGCTCGCCGCCGTCGATGATGGTGTCGTAGTAGCCGCAGCCCCAGTGGTCTCCGGTGTTGAAATCCCCGATGCGCGGGGTCCCGCAGGCGGCGAAGGCGTCGATGATCGCGTCGTTGGTCGGGTCGCGATGCGGCGCCGGACCGCTGCGCAGCAGCCCCGCGTCGGAATGATGCGGCCCCGCTCCGCGGGCGCTGCGCTCCGAGTGCAGGAACCAGGGCCGCACGGACTCCCAACCCCAGCCGACCGCGCCCGCGCGCTCCCAGTCGTCGTAGTCGGCGGCCTGCCCGCGGATGTAGATGAGCCCGTTGATGTTGGAGGACCCGCCGAGGGCCTTGCCCCGCGGCAGCAGCATGCGGCGGCCGTCGAGCCCGGGCTCGGGGGCCGAGGACCAATGCCAGCTCAGCCCCGGTTCGAAGGCGATCTTGCCGTAGCCGATCGGCATGCGGATGAAGAAGCTGCCGTCGCCGCCGCCGGCCTCCAGCAGCGCGACGCTGTGCCGGCCGTCGGCGGACAGCCGGTTCGCCAGCACGCAGCCCGCCGACCCCGCGCCGACCAACACGAAATCGAAGCTGCCGGCGTCGCGCATCGCCGGGCGCCTCAGGCTTCGCGCTTGCGGTCGATGATCTTGGCGACGCGGTGGTCGTACTTGAGCGTGGACACCGCGATCGAGGTCTCGACATGCCGCACGCCCGGCAGCGCGAGGATGCGGTTGTTGGCGACGGTGACGATCTCCTCGAGCGAGGAGAAGAGCCCGATGCAGAGGATGTCGTAGCGGCCCGCCATCGCGATCACGCAACCGATCTCGCGCATCGCCGCGATCTTCTGGCAGAGCGCGCCGACCTCGCTCAGCTGCGCCTGGATGCCGATCAGCACCACCTTGGGCGCGCCCAGGGCGGCGACGTTGGTGACCGCGGTGAACCGTATCAGGTTTGCCGCCTCGAGGCGCTTGATGCGGCCGCGCACCGTGCCCTCGGTGACGCCCAGCGCCTGCGCGAGGTGCCGGTTGCTCGCGCGCGCATCGGCCGTGAGCCGGTCGATGATCTTGCGGTCGAGGTCGTCCACTTGGTAGGTGATCATGCGATGGGCGCCACTTCGAAGTTGTACTTGACGACGTCGGCGGCGATGCCGCACTCGATGCTGCGGATGCCCTTGATCTTGGCGATGTCGCGCAGCAGCAGCGAGTGCAGCTCCTCGAAGTCGTGCAGCGCGACCAGGGTCTCGATGTCGCGCGCGCCGGTGACGACATGCACGCTGAAGACCTCGGGCAGCTTCGCGAGCTCCTGCGCCACGTGCTCCGCGGGGCGGCCCTGCACCTGCACGCCCACCGCCAGCAGGACCTTGTAGCCGATGGCCGCGAAGTCGGTCACCGCCACGACCTTCATGGCCTTGGCGGCCTCCAGCCGCCGGATGCGCGAGCTCACGGTCGCGGCCGCCATGCCGAGCTTGCGCGCGAGCTCCTGGTTGGTGGCGCGGCCGTCCTTGCGCAGCAGCGCGATGATCTTCTGGTCGATGTCGTCGAGCTCGAACTTCACTTCGGCCTCCGCCGGCTTGCCGCCGCTCATGCCGCCACCAGGAACCGGCTGATGGTATCAGCCACGCAGGCCGGCCTCGCGCCGCCTTCGATCTCGACCGTCACCCGGACCACCACCTGCACCCCGCCCGTCACCGTCGTCACGGAGACGATCTCGCCGACCGCGCGGATCCGGCTGCCGACCCGGACCGGCGCCGTGAAGCGCACGCGGTCGAGCCCGTAGTTGATGCCCATCCCCGCGATCTCGACCTGCATCAGCTGCGGCAGGAACAGGCTGCAGAGCGACAGCGTGAGGTAGCCGTGGGCGATGGTGCCGCCGAAGGGGCCCGTGCGGGCGCGCTCGACATCGACGTGGATCCACTGGTGGTCGCCGGTGGCGTCGGCGAAGGCATCGACCCGCGACTGCTCGATCGCCAGCCAATCGGTGGGGCCGAGGCGGGCGCCGACGGCGGCGGTGAGCTCCTCGACCGAACGGAACACGCGGCTCATGGCAGGCACCTCACGGATGTTGGCTCGACACGGACAGGACCTCGCCGGTCATGTAGCTCGCGAGGTCGGAGGCGAGGAAGACCATCACGTTCGCCACCTCCCAGACCTCGGCCGGGCGGCCGAAGGCCTCGCGCCGCGCGAGCTCGGCGAGCAGCTCAGGCGTCGTGGTCTTGGCGAGGAAGGCGTGCATGGCGATCGACGGCGCGACGGCGTTGATGCGCACGCCGAAGGGCGCCGCCTCGAGCGCCGCGCAGCGCGTGAAGGCCATGACGCCGGCCTTGGCGGCCGCGTAATGCGACTGCCCGGCCTGCGCCCGCCAACCGAGCACCGAGGCGTTGTTGACGATGGCGCCGCGCCGCCGCCCCTGCATGTGCGGCAGGATGGCACGGGTCATGCGCATGACGCTGGTGAGCGACACGTCGATCACCCGATGCCACTCGTCGTCCGTCATCGCGGTGACCGAGGCCGTGCCGCCGAGCCCGGCGTTGTTGATGAGCACGTCGATGCCGCCGCCCGAGGCCTCGACCGCCGCGGCGACCAGCGCGTCCACGTCCGCCTGACACGTGACGTCGCAGGTCCGCGAGCGCACGCGACCGGGCGCGACCTCGGAGAGCCGCGCCACGGCCTCGCCGAGCCGCCGCTCGTGGATGTCGCTGACGAAGAGCGTCGCGCCCTCCTCGGCGCAGCGGCGCGCGACCGCGAAACCGATGCCGGTGCCGGCGGCGGCGGTGACCAGCACATGCTGGCCGGCGAGCAGCGAGCGCGGCGGCGGATACGCCGGCGGCGCGGGGATGGGGCTGTCAGCGGTCACCGCGGGCCTCCTTCGGCAGGCCGAGCGCGCGCTCGGCGATGATGTTGCGCTGGATCTGGTTGGTGCCGCCGTAGATCGTGTCCGAGCGCGACATCAGGTAGAGATAGGGCAGGTCGTCGAGCCCGTAACCCGCGTCGCGGCAGAGCTCGCCGGGCGCGCCCACCACGTCCATCGCGAGTTCGCCCAGCTTCTTGCGCCAGGTCGCCCAGTGCAGCTTGTAGGTCAGCGCCTCGGGCCCCAGCGAACCGGTGGTGGCCCGCGACAGCATCCGCAGCGCGCTGTAGCGCATGATGCGCAGGCCGGTGTACGCCTCCGCGAGGCGCTGGCGGATGAGCGGGTCGCGCGCGGCGCCGTTGCGGCGCGCCTCGGCGACCACGCGCTCGAGCTCGTTGCGGAAGGTCATCTGCTGCGCGAGCGTCGACACGCCGCGCTCGAACGCGAGCGTGCCCATCGCCACCTTCCAGCCCTCGCCCGGCTTGCCGACGCAGTGCTCCGCCTTGGTGCGGGCGCCGTCGAAGAACACCTCGTTGAACTCGGCGTCGCCCGTCATCTGGCGGATCGGCTTCACCGTGACGCCCTTCTGCCGCATCGGCACCAGCAGGTACGAGATGCCCGCCGGGCCGCTCGTGCCTTCCTCGGTGCGGCACACGACGAACGACCAGTCGGCGAACTGCGCGAGGGAGGTCCAGATCTTCTGGCCTTCGATGACCCATTCAGCGCCCTGCGGTCCGTGCTCGAGGCGGGCGCGGGTGCGCACGTTCGAGAGGTCGGATCCGGCGTTCGGCTCGCTGTAGCCCTGGCACCAGAACTCCTCGCCCTTGGCGATCGGCAGCAGGAAGCGTTCGCGCTGCAGGTCGTCGCCGAAGTGCAGGATGGTCGGCCCGGCGAGCTCGGTGCCGAGGTGCCCCACACGGCCCGGCGCGCCGCTGCGCGCGTATTCCTCGGCGAAGATCACCTGCTCGGCGAGCGTCGCATCGCGCCCGCCGTAGCTGAACGGCCCGTCGAGCCGCTCCTGCAGCCAAGCCGCGCACTCGGCGCGGAACGCCTCCTCGGCGGGCGTGAAACGGATCTTCATGGGGCCTCCAGCGGGGCATCGAGCCCCATGAGCCTTGCGATGCGCTCGCGGTGGTGCTGCGGGGACCCGAGCAGGTTGAGGGTGGCGCGCGCGCGCTTGAAGAAGAGATGCGCGTCGTATTCCCAGGTGAAGCCGATGCCGCCGTGCAGCTGGATGGCGTTGCCCGCGATATCGTGGAACCCGGACGAGCAGTGCACCTTGACCATCGCCGCGGCCTCGGCGAGCTCGTTCTCCAGCGCCGCGCCGCCTTCGCCGGAGCGATGCTCGTCGACCACGCAAGCGGCGTAGTAGACCGCCGAGCGCGCCGCCTCGAGGACCACCATCATGTCGGCGAGGCGGTGCTTGATGGCCTGGAAGCTGCCGATCTTGCGGCCGAACTGCACGCGCTGGCCGACGTAGTCCTTGGCGAGGTCGAACACCGCCTGCATCGCGCCGAGCTGCTCGGCGGCCAGCGCGACCTGCGCGACCTGCAGGCC
>RFTM01000591.1 GCA_009923475.1 Gammaproteobacteria bacterium
AGCCATGACCGCCCGCGACATCCACGCCGACCGCATCCTCATCCTCGACTTCGGGTCGCAGTACACGCAGCTCATCGCGCGCCGCGTGCGCGAGCTCGGCGTCTACTGCGAGATCCATCCCTGGGACGCGGGCGATGCCGACGTGCGCGCCTTCGCGCCGGCGGCTGGTCCGACTCTGCCAACCTCACCGACGAAGTCGGCGGCTTTAGTGACGGCATTGGCGCGAGCGCCTAGCTTTGGCGCTGGCGCGCCATCGCGAGGGGCTGACCACCACCCGCCTGATACTTTTGCGTGGGCGCCCACTGCCGCTTCGCCGCGATCGTCGGGCCCGTAGCGGCCCGCTACCCCATTAGAAGTGCGGCTACGGGGGAGCTGTCCTACCACCTGCTAGCCTACCGGGCGGCGTGATCGCCACGACGCATTTTGGAGAGTCGCGAGAAGGCCTATAACCGCCTCGGCACGACCTTGGGCTAGCAAATCCAAAGGCATGTCGGTCATTAAACAGTACCGCACCTTTAAGGATGATCTTCGTGGCTTTGCGGAAGTGTCGTTCGACGAGTTCCGAAAAAGTGTCCTCCCCCTGCGCACGGCGCGCGAGTGGGACTCCGCCGCGACAGAGTACGCGGCCAGCCTGCTAAACGCCGGCGCCGGCCGTGCCCTTCAGCACCTGTGCGGGGCCAAGCACCCTGCGGCGACCAAGGTCCTCGGCGAGGCCGAGCTGAAGGCCGACCCGATGGCAAAGGCCGAGCTAGACGACTACATGAGGGGCTTTACGAAGAACTGCATCACCGGCGGCTGGTCGCCTGAGTGGTACATCGCCTTCGCGGCGTACCTTGACAGCGGCGTGTCGCCGAACTCGATGGCTGAGCGCGCGCGCGAGGCCCACCGCCGTGAGGACGAGGAGGCCCGCGCTGCCGGCGCGCCGTGGGCCCAGGATGCCGGCGAGCCTGCCTTGGCGGACAGCGAAGCGGCCCCGCCGGCCAGCAAGGACCGGTTCGCCGAGATGTACCGCGCGGCGAGCCCCGCGTTCAAGCGCGTCGTCAAAGAGCACCTCGTGCTGGCCGCCGTTGCAGCGCAGCCCCGGTGAGCGAGCCGCCATTGCCGTCTATTTTAGTGCCGCGC
>RFTM01000592.1 GCA_009923475.1 Gammaproteobacteria bacterium
GCACCGCGTTCGCATTGCAATCGCGGCTGGCGGTAATCGCGTCGGCTTCACGCCGGCAAACTGCGAATAGAGTTCCGGGGGAAAATCTGATGTTCGGTTTGCGGAACGGGCCTTTTTCACTAGCGAGTTACGAGTTAAACCTAACGCCAGCGGGCTTTCCCCGGATGGCGGTCGTCCAAAAACCTACCCAAAACCATGAGAAAAGTGCTGTCCGTCTCCCTGCGGGCCGGTCTGTTCGCCCTGTCAGGCGTGATCTTCGGACGCGCCTCGTTCGTGTTCACGCCGGACCGCACGCCCAGACGGCTGCCGATGCTGGCCGGATACCTGCTGGTCGCGTTCTTCCTGTGGCTGGCCGAGAACTTCGGGACCTTCGCCGCGGCTTGGGTCTATCCGAGCCAGCGCGACGGTTGGCATGTGGTGCCGATCGGCAAGATGGGCGCGTGGTACCTGCTGATGCTGCTGAGCTTCGCGCTGGTGGCGGTGGTGCACCGGCCGGAGCCGGCGGCGCAGCGGGATGGGCGCTGACACCGGTCGGCGATGCCTGCGCCGTCAGGTCCGACGCGTCTTTCGCGCGCGCGGCCCGGCACCCGAGGCGGAACCGGCGGCGCGATCGAGGTTGCCGCCGAGCTGGGCGCGCGCACCGGTGCTGATCTGGCCGAGCGTGGCCTCGAGCATCGCCGCGTCGGGGCGGGGGCCTGCGACATGGGCGTCCAGCGCCTTGCGCATCGCGGCGAGGTGCTCGGGAGACGTGCCGCAGCAGCCGCCGATGATGCGCGCGCCGGAGTCGATCGCGAGGTCGACATAGCGGGCCATGAGCTCCGGCGTGCCGTCGTAGCGGATCGCGCCGTTGACCCACTGCGGGATGCCGCAGTTGGCCTTCGCCACCAGCACCATGTCGGGGTCGGCGGCGGTGCTCAGGTTCAGGATCGAGGCGACGAGCTCCGAGGGACCCACGCCGCAGTTGCTGCCGCAGGCCGCGAGGTGATGGTCGCGCGCGATGCCCGCGAGTTCGGCGGGCGTGAGCGACATCATGGTGCGGCCGTTGGTGTCGAAGGACAGCGTGCTCACCACCGGCAGGCCCGCGCTGCGCGCGCCCTCGATGGCGGCCTCGAGCTCC
>RFTM01000593.1 GCA_009923475.1 Gammaproteobacteria bacterium
GCTCGACGAACTGGTAGGCCGGGGTCGAGGCGTCGAAACCCGTGTAGAGCGGCACGGAGAGCGCGAAGGCCGCGACCGCCGTGACCAGGGCCACCCAACGGGCCGCCCCGATGCGCGCGTCGCCGAGCGCGAGCACGACGAGGCCGCCCACGATCGGCAGCCAGACCAGCGTCGACAACAATCCCATGCCCTGCATCTGTGTCGGTGTCCCAGGTGTACGTCAGGCGCGCAGCAGGAACCAGCCCAGCAGCAACGCCAGGCCGATCACCATCCAGAACGCGTAGGTGTAGAGGTAGCCGGTCTGCACGCGGCGCACGACTCCGGCGAGCGCGCCGACCAGGCCCGCCGAGCCGTTGACCAGCGCGCCGTCGATGATCGTCTGGTCGCCCGCCTTCCAGAAGAGGCGTCCGAGCGCACGGCTGCCGGCGGCGAGCACGTTCTCGTTGAACCAGTCGAAGTAGTACTTGTTGTCGAGCACGCGGCGCAGCGGCGCGAGCGGCGCGGCGAGGCCGTCGAGCGCATGCGGACGCTTGATCACCGTGAACCAGGCGACCAGCACGCCCGCCAGCGCGAGCCAGAACGGCGGATGCAGCGGCGCCTGCAGCGCGAAGGAGGCCGGCCCGTGGAAGTGCTCGGCGAGCTCGGCCACGACGTCGTTCTTCTCGAGCACCTGGATGGCGCCGCCGAAGAAGCCGCCGAAGAGCAGCGGCTGCGCCGTGAAGTAGCCGATGGCGACCGCCGGCACGGCGAGCAGGATGAGCGGCAGCGTCACCACCCAAGGGCTCTCGTGCGGCGTGCCGCCGTGACCATGACCGTGATCGTCGTGCGCATGATCGTCGTGCGCGGCGTGGCCCCAACGGGGTGCGCCGTGGAAGGTCATGAACAACATGCGGAAGGTGTAGAGCGCCGTGACGAACACGCCGATCAGCACGCAGACGTACGCGTAGCTCGCGCCGTAGCGATGCGACTCAGCCACGGCTTCGATGATGAAATCTTTGGAATAGAACCCCGAGAACAAGGGCGTGCCGATCAGTGCAAGCGAGCCGATCCAGCAGGTGATCGCGGTGATCGGCATCACCTTGGCGAGGCCGCCCATCTTGCGCATGTCCTGCTC
>RFTM01000594.1 GCA_009923475.1 Gammaproteobacteria bacterium
GCAGTTCCGGCAGGTCGCGGAACAGCGCGAGCGCCGCCGGGTTGGCGAGCGCGTCGGTGTTGGCGACCGGCCGCCCGTGCACCACCTCGCGCACCGCGAGCTCGACCGTCTTGCCGCTGAGGGTGCGCGGGATGTCGGCCACCGCGACGATGCGCGCCGGCACGTGCCGCGGCGAGGTGTTGGCGCGTATCGCGTCGCGGATGCGGGCGCGCAGGGCCTCGTCGAGCGCCACGCCCTCGCGCAGCCGCACGAACAGCACGACCCGCACGTCGTCCTGCCATTCCTGGCCGATGCACACCGACTCGAGCACCTCCGGCAGGCGCTCGACCTGCCGGTAGATCTCCGCGGTGCCGATGCGCACGCCGCCCGGGTTGAGCACGGCGTCCGAGCGGCCGTGGATGAGGAAGCCGCCGCGCCGCGTGCGCGACACGAAATCGCCGTGGTGCCACACGCCCGGGATGCGCTCGAAGTAGGCCTTGCGGTAGCGCGCGCCGTCGGCATCGCCCCAGAACCCGACCGGCATCGACGGGAAGGGGCGGCGGCAGACGAGCTCTCCGCGCTCGCCCTCGGGCAGCGGATGGCCCGCGCCGTCGTCGACGTCGACCGCCATGCCGAGGCCCGCGCACTGGATCTCGCCGCGGAACACGGGCGCGGTCGGGTCGCCGAGGCAGAAGCAGGAGATGATGTCGGTGCCGCCCGAGATCGAGGCGAGGTGCAGGTCGTCCTTCACCGCCTCGTAGACGAAGTCGAAGGACTCGGGCGGCAGCGGCGAACCGGTGCTGAGCAGGCTGCGCAGCGCGCCGAGCGCGACGTGTTCCCGCGGCCGGTATCCGGCCTTGGCGAGGGCCGCGAGGTAGCGCGGGCTGGTCCCGAAGTGCGTGACCTTCTCGGCCTCGGCCATGCGCCACAGGGCGCCGGGGTCCGGATGCAAGGGCGAGCCGTCGTACAGCACGATGGTCGCGCCGCTCGCGAGCGCGCCGACCAGCCAGTTCCACATCATCCAGCCGCAGGTGGTGAAGAAGAACAGCCGGTCGCCGCGCTTCAGGTCGCAGTGCAGCTGGTGTTCCTTGAGGTGCTGCAGCAGCGTGCCGCCCGCGCCGTGCACGATGCA
>RFTM01000595.1 GCA_009923475.1 Gammaproteobacteria bacterium
GACTCGCCCTCGATCCGCGACGTGCTGCTCTTCCCGCAGATGCGCCCGGAGTGATCCGCTCAGTCGGGTAGGGCGTAGGGCAGGGGCAAAGGCGTCGCCTCGACACGCGCCGTCGTGTCCGCGCCCCCTGCCTGCGGCGCTTCGGTCTCGTCCGGCCCGCCTGCCGCCGCATGGGGCGCCACCGCCAGGAACTCCAGCTTGCCGTCGCGCCGCAACACGGCGTCGACCACCTGTGCGGCACGCCCGTCCGCGAGCCGCAGCGCGTCGCCCGGCACCGGTACGGCGATGCCTGCCGGCAGCGCCGCCTCGAACCGCTGCAGGCGTCGCTTGACCCGTCCGCGATAGTGGGCGCGGGCGATGACTTCCTGACCGGTGTAGCAGCCCTTGGTGAACGAGATGGCGCCGAGCACATCCAGGTTCAGCATCTGCGCCACGAACGCGCCGCGGGTCGCCGGCTGGACCTCGGGCAAGCCGGCGGCGATGTCGGCGAGGCGCCAAGCCTCGCGCGCCGCCGCGTCGGGCTGAGCCCCGGCGGCGGCGTCGCCCGCTGCGATCGGCGCGATCCGCAGACGGCGGCCGTCGGCGGCGTGTCGCCAGCTCAGCGCCTCGCCCTCGCGACGCGCGGCGCCGAGGTCCAATCCACCACCCTCGCCGGAGCCGGGCTCGGCGACCGCGGCCGTCGTGTCGGGCCATAGGCCCTCGAGCCGCCAAGCGGCGCTCTCGTCGGTGAGCGTCGCCTTGGCCCGCAGCAGATAGCGCGCGAGCAGCGGGTGCAGCTCGGCGATGGCGGCGCGCGGCAGCACGCAGAGCACCACGTCATCGGCCGAGGCGACGAGCCGCAGCACCGCGAGCACGCGGCCTTGGGGGTTGTGCAGACCTGCGAGGCGCACCGTACTGCTGTCGAGCGACAGCACCTCCTGCGACAGCTGTCCGTTGAGGAAGCGCCGCGCATCGGGGCCGCGGACGGCGAGCACGCCGAGCTCGGGCAGGGGCAGGGTGGTGGCGGTGCGCATCGCGGAATCCGTCGGCAAGTCGAGGGTCCCGGGTGGCCTCGAGGGGGCGATTCTGGCAGACTTCGGAGTGATGCAGAACGATCCCCAGGGGGTTGGGG
>RFTM01000596.1 GCA_009923475.1 Gammaproteobacteria bacterium
GCGGCGGCTGCGAGACGACGGCGACATAGACCGTGAGCGCGACCATGACCACGCCCGCGACGACGACCAGCCGGTCGAAGGCGGCGCCTGCGCGGCGCGAAAGGAAGAGCGCGACCGCGAACAGCGCGCTCGCCACGCCGCCCCACTTCGGGTCGACACCCGCGAGCGCGTCGAGCCCGAGCCCCGTGCCGCCGATGTTGCCGATGTTGAAGAACAACCCACCGACGATGACCAGCACCGCGAGCAGGTAGCCGCTGCCCGGGATCGCGGCGTTGGCGAGCACCGGCGCGCGCAGTCCCGTCAGCGTCACGGTGCGCCAGATGTTCAGCTGCACCACGAAGTCGATGAGCACCGACGCGAGGATCGCGAACGCGAAGGCGGCGCCCAGCGTGCTGGTGAAGGTCGCCGTCTGCGTGATGAATCCCGGTCCGATCGCCGAGGTCGCCATCAAAAAAATGGCTGCCGTCAGCGAGGCCTTGCCGTTCATCTCGCGCCGAACTCGCAGTAGTCTTCTTTTTCGACGAGATCGTAGGCGAACAAAAATTTCGCCATGCCGGTCAGCACCGCCATGGTCATCCCGAGCTCGACGATCTGCGCATCGTCGAAATGCGATCGCAGTTCAGCGTAAAGCGTGGGGTCTAAATGCCCACGTGGTGCGGTGAGTGCCATCGCTGCTGCAAGACGCAACGCCGCGCGCTCCGCCGGCGACCAGCAGGCTGCAGCCTCATCACCAATGGCGAGCAACTGCGCATCGCGCGAGACGAGGCGCGTGCGGACGGCGGCGAGACGATGCCGTGGGTCGAACTGGTCGAGAGACCGGCGGAGCAGGTCATGGCGGCGCGCGCGGCCCGCGAGCCCGCGGTCCATGCACCGGCGCAATCGGGCCGTCAGCTCGGACACGTGCCGGCCGCGCACCGCGACACGCCCCTGGACACCCGCGTAGCCGGGTCGCGCCTCGAGCATGTGCAGTCGCGTTTCAAGGCGGCGCAACCGGTGATGCATGGCGGCGTCGAGGCGCTCGCCAATACGGTCGATGTGCTTGAAGAATTCGTCCTTGCGCCCGACGACGAGTTCGGCGGCGGCCGACGGCGTGGGCGCGCGGAGGTCGGCC
>RFTM01000597.1 GCA_009923475.1 Gammaproteobacteria bacterium
GCGGCGGAAGCAGGTTGCGGGTCTGAAGCGGGCTGGGCGGCGCGACCGGTCTCGGTCAGGGCAAATCGTTCGCGGCCGAGGCGATAGTGGCGCCCATTGACCTGACCCTCGACACCCTCGCCCGGGACATTCGTAAGCGACACGGCGACGAACTGCGCACTGCCCGACGCGCGGGCGGCGTGCACGATCGCTCGACCGAGCGGATGGGTGCTGGAGGTCTCCAGGGCAGCCGCGATGCCCAGGCAGGCGGCCGTGTCTAACGACGTGAAGACCTCGACCCCGACCACCGTGGGTTCGCCGCGGGTGAGCGTTCCGGTCTTGTCGAACACGACATCGGTGACACGCGAGATCGCCTCAAGCGCATCGCCGCGCACCGCGATCATGCCGCGGCGAAGCGCTGTTGCCGAGGCTGCGGCGAGCGCCGCCGGCGTGGCGAGCGACAGTGCACAGGGGCAGGACACGACCAGCACTGCGATCGCGATCGACCATGCCGCATCCGGGGCGATCTGATGCCAGACCAGCCAGACCACCGCGGCGAGGGCGAGAAGCCCGGTGGTGAAACCCCGCGCCACGGTCTCGGTGAACGTGATGAGCGCGGGCCGGGCGGCAGCCGCGCGTGAGGCAAGCCGGGCGATGGTCGAGAGTGTGCTGTCGGCTTGGCCGGCGAGCGCGGCGAGTTCCGCCGGCGCCCCGAGATTGATGGCGCCGCCCGGAACCCGGTCGCCGACCGCATAGTCCACCGGGCGGGACTCGCCGGTGAGGAGCGACAGGTCAAACGAGCCCCTCGGGCATACGAGCGCGGCATCCACCGCCGCCACCTCATCGGCCCGGGTGCGCAGACCCCATCGGGTGCCGCTGGCACTCAGTCGCACGAGATCCCGACAGCGCACGGCATGGCCGATGGCATCGGCGTAGTGCGGGCTCAACGCATCACGGCGGCGTGGGCCGAGCAGAAGGCGGTGCGAGAGATCATGGTCTTCCTGCACAGTCATACGGTCGGGACGGCCCGCGCCGTCAGGATCTACAAGACCTACGGCGCCGACGCGGTCCAGGCGCGCGAGCAGCCCGCCCATGCCGCAGCCCACGTCGAGGACGTGCTGGCCGGGCCGG
>RFTM01000598.1 GCA_009923475.1 Gammaproteobacteria bacterium
TGGCGCCGCCGCGCGCCCGGGTCGCGGCTGACGGCGCGCACCGCGGCGGTGTTCGGCGCGCTGGTCGCGTTGCCCCTCGTGACGGTGTACGCGTTCTCGCTCGCCTTCCTCAACCGCGGCATCGACAGCTGGTTCCGCGACGAGGTCAAGCAGGGCCTCAACGATTCGGCGACGCTGTCGCGCTCGGTGCGCGACCTGCTGCTGCGCGAGCACGGCGAGATCGTCGAGCGCTTCGCGGAGCGGCTGGCGACCGTGCCGTCGACGGAGATGCTGGTCGCGCTCGACCGCGAGCTCGCCTCCAGCGGCGCCAACGAGATCGTCATCTACGGCGAGCACGCGCGGATCCTCGGCGTCGCGAGCCGCTCGGTGCAGGGCGCGCTGCCGCCGCGCCCGCCGCCCGAGCTGCTGCGCCGCATGGCCGACCGCGCGGTGTACGTCAGCTTCGAGCCGCTGGCCGGCGCCAACTACCTCATCCGCGCCGCGGCGCCCGTGCCCGGCGGCGCGCTGGGCGCGCAGGACGCGCGCTTCGTGGTCGCCAGCTACGATCCGCCGAGCCGCTTCGCGGAGCTGACCGAGGCCGTGGACCGTTCGCGCTCGAAGTACGCCGACGTGGAGGCGCTGCGCGAACCGCTCAAGTACAGCTTCAGCGTCACGCTCACACTGGTGCTGCTGGTCACGCTGCTGAGCGCCATCTACGGCGCGATCTTCTCCGCCGAGGTGCTGTTCCGTCCGGTGCAGGACCTGATGGCCGGCACGCGCGCGGTGGCGCAGGGCGACCTCGAGACGCGGGTGCCGCCGAGCTCGGACGACGAGATGGGTTCGCTGGTCGATTCCTTCAACGACATGACGCTGCGCCTGCGGCGCGCGCGCGAGGAGAACGCCGCCAGCCGCCTCGCCGTCGAGCGCGAGCGCGAGCGGCTCGCGCTCATCCTGGCGCGCCTGTCCTCGGGCGTGCTGGCGGTCGACCGGTCGCTGGTGCTGCAGCGCGCCAACGACGCGGCCGGCGGCATCCTCGGCGTCGACCTGACCGGCTGCGAGGGCCGGCCGCTCGGCTCGATCGCGGCCGGCGACTCCCGCCTGCGGCAGTTCGTCGCGGCGCTGCGCGAGCG
>RFTM01000599.1 GCA_009923475.1 Gammaproteobacteria bacterium
CGCCCAGCCCCGCAAACGGCGTGTTCGTCGGGCCCTTCTTCGCGTCCCCGGGCGTCATGTCCGCGGGGATCGCGTCGCCGGGGCCACATCCGGCGACATCTTCATGCCGCGGCACCAAGGGCACCGCGAGCAGGATCTCTTCTTCGACGAGGTCGCGCAGCACCACGCGGCCCTCCGGCGCGAGCGTCGGCTCCGCGCCGCTCTCGAGCCCGTCGTCATCGTCCTCGCCGGGCTCGGCCTCGCCGGCCTGCGCCGGATCGGTGACGAGCCGCACCTGCGAGCTCACGTCGATGTCGACCCACACCGGGCGCAGGCAGCGTTGGCAGCGCAGCGGCACGCGTGAGCGGACTTCGACCTCGGCCACCGGCCGACCGCGCTCGCGCGCGAACTCGACCCGGCAGGCGGCGCTCCCTTCCGGCAGCGCAAGGTCCGGCGCCAACCGCGGCAGGTCCGCGAGAGGCAACTCGAACTCCCACTCGCTGCGCTGGTCGGCCGCGCGATCTACATCCAGCGGTCGGGACCAGTCAGCCGGCATGGGGCGCGTATGATAGGGGCGACCTCCCGGCTAGTCAAAACCAATCGGTGGTGTAAGCCCTTGTTTCTGCTGAAGAGGCCCCTCTGGCTCGCGTCCGGGTCCCGGTACCGGCGCGAATTGCTCGCCCGTCTCGGCTATGCCTTCGAGTGGCGCAGCCCCGACCTCGACGAGTCGCGCCTGCCCGGCGAGACCCCGGCCGCCCTCGCCTTGCGCCTCGCGCGCAGCAAGGCGCTGGCGGTCGCCAAGGCGCTTGCCGCCGAGGACACGGCCCCCTCGGCCTCCCGTGGCGCGCTCGTCATCGGCTCCGACCAGGTCTGCGCGCTCGGCGACGAGTGCCTCGGCAAACCGGGCAGCGCGGCGGCGCAGGCGGCCCAGCTCGGGCGGCTCGCCGGCCACAGCGTGGTGTTCCACACGGCGGTCTGCATCGTGGGGCTCGCAGACGGCTTCGAGGCCCAGCACCTCGACGAGACCGTCTGCGATTTCCGCGTCGTGCAGTCCTACGGCCGCACGGCGACGCTGATGGAGGTGTCGATCCTCACCGGCCGCACCCACCAGATCCGCGTGCACGCGGCCT
>RFTM01000600.1 GCA_009923475.1 Gammaproteobacteria bacterium
TCGGCATCGAGCAGCCGCAATCCGCTCGCGCCGATCTCGGCCCAGCGCAGGCTGCGTTGGACACGGCCCGTAGCATCGATCGACAACTGGCCGGTCGCCCCGACGAGCGGCGCCTCGGCGGTCGGTGTTTTCCCCGCGCGTAGCGCGGACTGCAGCAGCCAGGCATCGTGCCCGAAGGCAAACAGACGACCGCGACCGTTACTGTCACCGAACGCGGCGCTGGTGTCGGCGCGCAGCGCGGCGACCGCCGGCGCCAGGGCGGCGAGCGACCAATCCATGTCCGGAAAAATCAGCCCGGCAAGTTCGGCGCCCGCGCGTCCGTCCCAGGCATCGGCCGTCGCGTAAGCGGGTAGATCGCCGCCTCCTTGGAAACGCAGCTGCGGCCGCCACTGTCGCAGCGCGGAGGCTTGACCCGGTGTGAACACGAAATCGATATCGGCCCGCCGTCGCGACTGAAAGGCGAGTGGGGTATCGAGCACGGCCTGAATGCGTCGGTGTCGCGCGATGCTGTCATCGACACGCAGCGCCGCTTGCAAGACCGGTCCCACTTCGCGGCCGCTCAAAGATTCGCTGGCGAGAATCACGCCACCGCCCGCTTCCAGGGTTTCGCGAAACGCTGCGAGCACGCGATTGCCCCAGTCACCGGCCGGCGCGAGCACCACGGCGCGACGTCGGCCTTCGGCGAGCGCGCGTTGCGCAACCGCGCGCGCTTCGTCTTCGGGCGACAGCCCGAATTGTTTGACGGTTGGCGGCGCCGGTTGATCCGCGGGCAAAAAATTGAGCGCCAGGATGGGTGGCGCGCCGGCCTGCGCAGCGTTGGTGGCGGCGGCGACCACCTCTTCGCGAACCAGCGGTCCGATGATGAACACCGCGCCCGCGCGCGTCGCGGCGGCCATGGCTTCGGCAACGCCTTGCCGTGCGGTGTCGTAGAAACGCACGGGTGTCCGGCTGGCTTCGGGTTCGGCGAACTGTGCGGCGAGGATGCCGTCGCGCAACTGCGCCCCGGCGCTTGCATTGCGGCCACTGAGCGGCAGCAACGCCGCAACGTGCGTCGCGCGCGGCAGCGGCTGACCCGCAGGCGTGAGCGGTGCGGCACCCGC
>RFTM01000007.1 GCA_009923475.1 Gammaproteobacteria bacterium
TGCGGGCGACCGACGGCTGCAGCCACGTGATCCACCTCGCCGCCATCGTCGGCGGGATCGCCAACTTCCACCAGCTTCCTTACACGCTCACCGACGTCAACTCTTCGCTCTACAACGGGGTTATCGGGGCGGCGATAGAGGCCGGCATCGAGCGCTTCGTCTACGTGAGCAGCTCGATGGTCTTCGAGAACGCCGAGATCTTCCCGACGCCCGAGGAGTACATCTGGAAGTGCCCGCTGCCGCGCTCGGCCTACGGCTTCAGCAAGCTCGCCGGCGAATACTGGGTGCGTGCGGCCAGCGAAGAGGACCCTGCCCGCCGCGCGCGCAGCTACGCCGATGCGGGCGCCGCCGCGGTCTCGGTGCTCACCGAGCCTTCGCGCTTCGATGGCAGCCTGACGCATCTCGAGCAGGCCGCCGCCGCGATCGCTTCGGCCGGCGTGCCGGCGATGCGCAAGGATTTCCTCGTCGATCCCTACCAGGTGCTCGAGGCCCGCGCTGCGGGCGCGGGCGGTGTGCTGCTGATCCTGCGCATGCTGCCGCGCGACGCGCTTGAGCGCCTGCTCGACGCCGCGCTGGAGCAGGGGCTGTTCGTGCTGCTGGAGGCTTTCGACGATGCCGATGTCGAGGCCGCGATGGCGTTGATCGGACCGCGGCGGGTCGCGGACGATTCGCTGCTGCTCGGCGTGAACTGCCGCGACCTCGTCACGCTGCAAGTCGTGCCGGGCCGGCTCGAGGCCATGGCCGACCGCCTGCCCGCCTGGATCCCGCGCGTCGCCGAAAGCGGGCTTGCGTCGCCCGACGACGCGGCGCGCCTCGCGGCCTGCGGCTATGACCTCGCGCTCGTCGGCAGCGCGCTCATGACCGGCGGCGAACCGCGCGAGCTCGCGGGTGCCATGCTCGCCGCCGCGCGGGGTGCGCTCGGCCACCAGCCCCGTCGCATCCGACCCGCGGAGCGCGGCTGATGTTCGTGAAGATCTGCGGACTGACCACGCCGGAGGGCGTCGCGGCGGCGCTGGAGGCGGGCGCCGATGCCCTCGGCTTCGTGTTCGCCCCGTCGGTGCGGCGCGTGACGCCGGCCGCGGCCGCTGCGCTCGCGGCGCCCGTGCGCGGCCGGGCGCTCTGCGTCGCGGTGACGCTGCACCCGCAAGCGTCGGAGGTGGAGGAGATCCTGGACATCTTCGCGCCCGACCTGCTCCAGACGGACCTCGCGGATGCCGCTGCGTTGTCGCCCCGCGCCCGGGCGCGGTTACTGCCGGTGCTGCGCGACGGCGCCGCGCTCCCCGAGCCGCTGCCGCCCCGGGTACTCTATGAAGGCGCGGTCAGCGGCACGGGCCGCAGGGCCGACTGGGCCGGCGCCCATGCCGTCGCGCGCCGGGCCGAAGTGCTGCTGGCCGGCGGCCTGAACCCCGATAATGTCGCTGAGGCGATCCGCGTCGTCCGCCCCTGGGGCGTCGATGTGTCGAGCGGCGTCGAGTCGGCGCCCGGCCTGAAGTCGCCCGCCAAGATCTTGCAGTTCGTGGCCGCCGCGCGAGCGGCGCTGGCTCAAAGAAACATCGATCACACCAAGACGAGCGTACCGACATGAACGCCAACGTGAAGTTCACCCCCGAGGAGCAGCAGCGGCTGCTCGACGCCGAGCTCGCCGGGAAATTCCCCGACGCGCGCGGCCGCTTCGGCCCGTACGGCGGCCGCTATGTGCCGGAGACCCTCATCCCCGCGCTCGAGCGCCTCGAGGCCGGGATGCGCGAGCACCTGCCGCGCGAGGATTTCCAGCGCGAACTCGCCGGGCAGCTCGAGTCTTGGGTCGGCCGCCCCACTGCGCTGTCGTACGCACCGCGGCTCTCGGCCGCTTGGGGCGCTGAGGTCTGGTTCAAGCGCGAGGACCTCGCGCACACCGGCGCTCACAAGATCAACAACGCGCTCGGCCAGGCGCTGCTCGCGCAGCGGCTCGGCGCCAAGCGCATCGTCGCCGAGACCGGCGCCGGCCAGCATGGCGTGGCGAGCGCTGCAGCCTGCGCGCGCCTTGGCCTGCCTTGCACGGTCTACATGGGCGCGATCGACATGGAGCGCCAGGCGCCGAACGTCGGTCGCATGCGGCTGATGGGCGCCACGGTGGTGCCGGTCACGGGCGGCGACCAGACGCTGCGTTCCGCCATCGACGAGGCGCTGCGCGACTGGGTGTCCGACCCGAACGGCACCTTCTACCTGCTCGGCTCGGCGGTGGGGCCGCATCCTTACCCCGTGCTGGTGCGCGAGCTGCAGTCTGTCATCGGCCGCGAGGCGCGCACGCAATACCTGAAGCGGCAGGGCAGGCTGCCCGACGCCGTGTTCGCCTGCGTGGGCGGCGGCTCGAACGCCATCGGCATGTTCCATCCGTTCGTGGCCGACCGCGAGGTCGCGATCATCGGCGTCGAGGCGGGCGGTCGCGGCACCGGACTCGGCCAGAACGCCGCCAGCCTCTCCTACGGCTGGCCCGGCGTGCTGCAGGGCTGCTACTCGCTGCTGCTGCAGGACGAGAACGGCCAGATCCACGAGACCGACTCCATCTCCGCGGGCCTCGATTACCCCGGCGTCGGCCCCGAGCACGCGCTGCTGCTCTCCGCGGGCCGCGTGCAGTACGAATCCGCCACCGACGACGAAGCGCTCGCCGCGCTGCAGGAATGCGCGACGCTGGAGGGCATCCTGCCCGCGCTCGAGACTGCGCACGCGCTGCACGGCGCCAAGCGCTGGGCCGCGCGCAACCCCGGCAGGCAGCTGCTGCTCTGCATGTCGGGCCGCGGCGACAAGGACATGCCGACGCTGCAGCGCACGCTGCTCGCAGACCAGGGAGGCGCGCGATGAAGCCGCACGAGCGCCTGAGCGCCGCGATCCGCAAGGGCGCGGCCGGCGGCGAGCCCGCCATCGTCGCCTTCCTCACCGCAGGGTTCCCGGAGGCCAAAAAATTCCGCGAGCACCTGACGGCCGTGGCCGCGGGCGCGGACGTGGTCGAGATCGGCGTGCCCTTCACCGACCCGATGGCCGACGGCATGACCATCCAGCGCTCGAGCCAAGCCGCGCTCAAGCAAGGCGTGAGCCTGCGCTGGATCCTCGCCGAGCTCGGCGCGATGCAGCGCCCCGCCGCGCCGCTGGTGCTGATGAGCTACCTCAACCCTCTGCTGCAGTACGGCTACGAGCGGCTCGCCGCCGACGCCGCGGCGGTCGGGGTCTGCGGCTTCATCGTCCCCGACCTGCCCTTCGACGAGGGCGACGACCTGCGCGCCGCGTTGCGCATGGCAGGGGTCGCGCTGGTGCAGATGGTGACACCCGTGACGATGCCCGAGCGCCTCGCACGGGTCTGCGCGGCGAGCGAGGGCTTCGTGTACGCCGTCACCATGACCGGCACCACCGGCAAGTCCGTCGAGGTGCCCGACAGCGTGCTCGAGTACCTCGCGCGCGTCCGCGCCGCCTCGCCGGTGCCGGTCTGCGCGGGCTTCGGCATCCGCTCGGCGGCGCAGGCGCGCGACCTGCGCGGCACGGTCGAGGGCGCGGTGGTCGGCTCCGCGCTCGTCGAGGTGCTGGAGCGCGGCGAAGACCCGACCGCCTGGCTGCGCGCGCTGCGCGGCGGCTGAGCGGTGCTGCTGCGCGACCCGGCCTTCGGTTCGCTGCAAGGCATCGCGGACCCCAGCATCGTCGACTACGGCTATTTCTCGGCGGTGGTGTTCACCACCCTCGGCCTCGGCGACATCGTGCCGCACGGCGCCGTCCGCATCCTCGTCGGGCCGCAGTCCCTGCTCGGCTTCGTGCTCATCACCTGGTCGGCGAGCTTCGCCTTCATCGAGATGCAGCGCTACTGGAACGACCGGCGGGATTAGCTCCGCCGCGCCCTCCACAGCACGACCGCGGCGGCGAGCAGCAGCAGCCAGCCCACGATATCGGGCGGCAGCCCGAAGCCGATCCACAAGAGGCTGCCGAAGCCGAGCGCGGTGCCGATGAGGGTACGGTTGCGGCGCTGCTCGGACTCCTGCATCTCGCGCCGCAGGGCAGCGATCTCCTCCGACCGCACGCCGAGCGCGAGCTTGCCGTCCTCGGCCTGCTGCACGGCGACCTTGATGAGCGAGGGCAGGGCGTGCAGCGAGGTGAGGATGTCGGGGAGGTTGCGGCGGATGTGCTTGAGTTGCGCGCGCGGGCTGATGCGGTCCGACATCCACTCGCGCAGGATGGGCGCGGCGGTCTGCCAGATGTCGAGCTCGGGGTAGAGGTCGCGGCCGAGACCCTCGATGTTGAGCAGGGTCTTCTGCAGCAGGATCAGCTGCGGCTGGATGCGCATGTCGAAGCGCCGGGAGATGTCGAACAGGCGCAGCAGGATGGTGCCGAAGGAGATGTCCTTCAGCGGCCGGTCGAAGATGGGCTCGAGCACGGTGCGGATGGCGGATTCCATCTCGTCGACGCGGGTGTCGGGCGGCACCCATCCCGACTGCACATGCAGTTCGGCGACGCGGCGGTAGTCGCGGTCGAACACCGCGAGGAAGTTCTCGGCGAGGTAGTGCTGGTCGCGGAGGTCGAGCGTGCCGACGATGCCGAAGTCGATGGCGGCGTAGCGCGGGTTCGCCGGGTCGTCGACCAGCACGAAGATGTTGCCCGGGTGCATGTCGGCGTGGAAGAAGTTGTGCCGGAACACCTGGGTGAAGAAGATCTTCACGCCGTTCTGGGCGAGCATCGCGATGTTCGTGCCCTTGGCGCGCAGGGTGTCCATGTCGCTGATGGTCACGCCGCGGATGCGCTCCATCACCATCACATCGACGCGGCAGAGGTCCCAGTACACCGCCGGCACATGCAGCAGCGAGGACCCCTCGAAGTTGCGCTTGAGCTGCGAGGCGTTGGCGGCCTCGCGCATCAGGTCGAGCTCGTCGAGGATGGTCTTCTCGTACTCGTCGACGATCTCGTCCACGCGCAGGCGCCGCGCCTCGGCGGAATTGGCCTTGGCGAGGCGGGCGAGTTCGTGCATCACCTCGAGGTCGCGCGAGATGACGTCGCGCATGCCGGGGCGCAGCACCTTGACGATGACCTCGGCGCCGGGCTGCGCCGGGGCGCCTGATGCGGTACCCGATGCGGCGCCTGATGCCGAGCCCGCCGCCGGCAGCGTCGCCGCGTGCACCTGCGCGATGGACGCCGCGGCGAGCGGCTGCTCCTCGAAGGTGGCGAAGGCCTCGGTGACGGGCTTGCCGAGCGACTTCTCGATGATGGCGCGCGCGGTGGCGTTGTCGAAGGGCGGCACGCGGTCCTGCAGCTTGGCGAGCTCGACGGCGATGTCGGGCGGCAGCAGGTCGCGGCGCGTGGAGAGCGCTTGGCCGAACTTGATGAAGATGGGGCCGAGCTCCTCGAGCGCGAGCCGCAGGCGCTCGCCGCGCGGCGCCTGCTTGCGCCGCTCGAGCCAGGTCCAGGGCGAGGCGAGGAACACGAAGCGCAGCGGACGGTAAAGATGGGTCTCGCGCACGAACTCGTCGAGCCCGTGCCGTACCAGCACGCGCTGGATCTCGATCAGCCGCGCCATCACCCGCAGTTTCATGGTGCGGGCTCCGAGACGGCGCCGCCGGGCGTGCCGTGCGCCGCATCGAGCCGCGCCGCGAGCGCATCGAGGCGCGCGGCCGCGCGGTCGACGTCCTCGCGCAGGCGATCGACGTCGCCCATGAACACCTCGGCCTCGGCCGCGGGCACGAGGTCGCCGCGCTCGTGCGCGAAGTACTCGGCGGCGTTGCGTACGGCGGTATCGGCGCCGCGACGGCCGAAATCGAGCGCGCCGCGGGCGAACCGGGCGAGCTGGTGGGCGGGCGCGTCGCCGACGAGGCGGGACAGCTCTTCCTCGAGGTCCGGGCGCAGCAGCAGCCCGAGCTCCCGATAGCGCTGCAGCAGCTCGGCGTCGCCGCGCACCTGCACCGCACCCGACTGCAGCAGGCGCTCGGGCGAAGGACCGGCGAGCGCGACCAGGTTGAGGGGACTGCCCGAGATCTCGGCGTCGAACTCGCCCCCGGGATCGCGCGCGTGGCGCAGCGAGCTGCCCAGTGACTCGAGGCCCACGCGCACGCCGATGTCGCGCACCACGACCTGCAGCCGCCGGCCGCGCAGCGCGGCGCAGAGCTCGCGCGCCCGGGGCGAGGCCGCGAGGTTGCGGTTCAGCAGGTTTTCGACGAGCTCGGTCAGCACGCGGGAGGCAGCGGTCAGTACCGGTAGCCGCGGTGCAGCGCCACGATGCCGCCGGCGAGGTTGTGGTAGCGGCAGTCCTCGAGGCCGGCGTCGCGCATCATGCCGAGCAGGGTCTCCTGGTCGGGGTGCTTGCGGATGGACTCGGCGAGGTAGCGGTAGCTGCCCTCGTCCTGCGCGACCACCTTGCCGAGCACCGGCAGCACGCGGAAGGAGTAGGCGTCGTAGAGCGGCTTGAGGCCGGGCGCGACGGGCTGCGAGAACTCGAGCACCAGCAGCTGCCCGCCCGGGCGCAGCACGCGGCGCATGGAGGCCAGGGCCGCCGCCTTGTCGGTGACGTTGCGCAGGCCGAAGCCGATGGTGACGCAGTCGAAGGTCGAATCGGGGAAGGGCAGGCGCTCGGCGTTGGCTTGGACATAAGCCACGCCGCGCAGCAGTCCGGCGTCGATGAGGCGGTTGCGGCCATGCGAGAGCATCGCGCCGTTGATGTCCGAGAGCACCACGAGGCCCTGCTCGCCGACCTGCGCGGCCATGCCGCGCGCGAGATCGCCGGTGCCGCCCGCGACATCGAGCGCGCGCTGGCCGGGGCGCAGGTGGGTCTGCGACAGCGTGAACTGCTTCCAGAGCCGGTGCATGCCGCCCGACATCAGGTCGTTCATGAGGTCGTACTTGGGCGCCACCGAGTCGAAGACGCCGCGCACGCGCCGTGCCTTGTCGCCCCAGGCGACCTCCTCGAAGCCGAAATGGGTGGTCTTGTTGTCGGGCGACGCGCTCATGCCGGGATTGTAGCCGTTGGCCTGACCGCCCGGGCGCGCGGCATGCGTACGCCCCCCTTTACATCTGCTGCGGACATGGATGACACTTGGCCCAACGTCACCGGCCCGGACAGGGTCGGCCGAACGGGGGTTGGATAATTACAAGAAGGAACTGGAGGCCGGGCAGGAAGCTCGGCCTTTTTTTATGCCCGCGCCTCAGGCCGAGGCGGCGGCCACTTTCTCGAGGTAGCGCCGCCAGAGCACCGGCTGCTCCCGCCCGAGTTCCCGCAGGTATTTCCAGGTGTAGAGGCCCGTGTCGTGGCCATCGTCGAACACGAGGCGCACCGCGTACTGGCCCACCGGTTCCACGGCCTTGATCCCGACCGACTGCTTGCCGAGCACCAAGGTCTCTTGCCCCGGGCCGTGGCCTTTCACCTCTGCGGACGGCGAGTGCACCCGCAGGAACTCGAAGGGCAGGCTGTAGCGCTCGTCGGCCCCGAACGCGACCTCCAGCACCCGCGACTGCCGTCGCAGGCGCAGTTCGGTGGGCACGGGAGCGTCGTCGCGAGTGGTCATGGGCGCATCCTAGCGTCCGTACAGGGCTTGTCCACGGTGACATTTCCGGGCGTTCCCCGGATACTCGGCGGACGGGTGGTTGACGTCAGACGGGGGTTTGATGGCTGCGACGGATACCTCGCATCCCGACTATTTCCATAAGGTCGTGGATTGCCAGTGGGCATGTCCTGCCCACACGGACGTGCCGGAGTACATCCGGCTCATCGCCCAAGGGCGCTTCACCGACGCGTATCTCGTCAACCGGCGCTCCAACGTCTTCCCCGGCATCCTCGGCCGCGTCTGCGACCGGCCCTGCGAGCCGGCCTGTCGCCGCGGCCGCGTCGAAGAGAAGCCGGTCGCCATCTGCCGCCTGAAGCGCGTCGCCGCCGACCACAAGGACGAGTTCCGCGATCGGCTGCCCGCCATCCCCGCGCAGAAGAACGGCAAGCGCATCGCCTGCATCGGTGCGGGCTGCGCCTCGCTCACCGTGGCCAACGACCTGATGCCGCTCGGCTACGAGGTGACGATCTTTGAACAGTTCGCCGTCGCCGGCGGCCTGATGCGCACCAACATCCCCTCGTTCCGTTTGCCGGGGTCGGTGATCGACGAGGAGATCGCCGCCATCGTCGACATGGGCGTCGACCTGCGCCTTGGCCACCGCATCGAGTCGATGCGCAAGCTCCTCGAGGAAGGCGGCTTCGACGCCGTGTTCGTCGGCTCGGGCGCGCCCAAGGGCAAGGAACTCGACCTGCCCGGCCGCCAAGAGGGCGCCGCCAACATCCACATCGGCATCACCTGGCTCGAGTCCATCGCCTTCGAGCACATCAAGACCGTCGGCGAGAAGGTGCTGATCATCGGCGTCGGCAACACCGCCATGGACTGCTGCCGCAGCTCGCTGCGCCTCGGCGCGAAGAGCGTGAAGGTGATGGCCCGCAAGCCGCGGCAGTTCTTCAAGGCCTCCGAGTGGGAGCTCGAGGACGCCGAGGCCGAGAGCGTCGAGATCATCATCAACCGCTCGCCCAAGTCCTTCGTGGTCGAGGGCGGCAAGCTCAAGGGCATGATGTTCGACGTCATGGAGTACGAGGTCGACGCGCGCGGCCGCATCACCGCCGAGCGCGTCGCCAGCGAGGAGTTCCAGCCGGCGGACGACGTGATCCTCGCCATCGGCCAGGAGAACGCCTTCCCCTGGATCGAGCGCGACCTCGGCATCGAGTTCGACAAGTGGGAGGTCCCGAAGGTCGATCCGGTCACCCACGAGAGCACCCGCAAGGGCGTGTTCTTCGGCGGCGACGCGGCCTTCGGCCCCAAGAACATCATCTGGTCGGTGGAGCATGGCCACCAGGCCGCGATCTCCATCCACCAGCATTGCATGGGCAAGCCGGTCAGCGAGCGCCTGCCGCCCGGCGTCAACCTGCAGAGCCGCAAGATGGGCATGCACGAGTGGTCGTACAACAACGACTACAGCGGCATCGAGCGCCGCCTCGTGCCGCATGTCTCGCTCAAGGAGCGCTTCAAGAAGATCGACATCGAGGTCGAGCTCGGATTCACGGCCGAGCAGGCCGCCGCCGAGGTGCAGCGCTGCCTCAACTGCGACGTGCAGACGGTGTTCGACGCCAAGCTCTGCATCGAGTGCGACGCCTGCATCGACATCTGCCCGGTGGACTGCCTCACCATGACGCCGGACGGCGAGGAGGCCGACCTGCGCACGCGCCTCAAGGCCCCGGCGCAGAACGTCACGCAGGCGCTCTACGTCAGCGCGCCGCTCAAGTTCACGGGGCGGGTGATGGTCAAGGACGAGGACGTCTGCGTGCACTGCGGGCTCTGCGCCGAGCGCTGCCCCACCGCCGCCTGGGACATGCAGAAATCCTGGGTCAAGTGGCCGCATGCCGTCGACCAGCCCGCTCCCGCCACGGAGGCCGCCCGATGAGCGCCGCGCCGTCCCGCGTCAACGATTTCGTCATCAAGATCGCCACCGTCAACGGCACCGGGTCCGCGAGCGCCAACACGCTGCTGATGAAGTCGCTGTTCCGCAGCGGCATCCCGGTGATGGGCAAGAACTACTTCCCGTCCAACATCCAGGGCCTGCCGACCTGGTACGAGATCCGCGTCTCGAAGGACGGCTATGTCGCGCGCTCGGGCAAGGTCGACATCATGGTGTGCATGAACGCCGAGACCTACGCGCGCGACGTGCGCGATGTCGCGCCGGGCGGCTACCTCATCTACGACTCGACCTGGCCGCGGCCGGCGCTGCTCAAGCGCGACGACGTCACGGTGATCGGCGTGCCGCTCGCGCGCATGTGCAACGAGAGCTTCAAGGGCGTGCGCACGCGCATCCTCATGAAGAACATCTGCTACGCGGGCGTGCTGGCGGCGCTGCTCGACCTCGACGTCGCGCGCATCCGCGAGCTGCTCGCCGAGACCTACGCCAAGAAGCCGGCGCTGGTCGAATCCAACATGCAGGCCATCCAGCTCGGCTACGACTACGCCAAGGCGAACTTCGCCTGCCCGCTGCCGCTGCGCGTCGAGAAGATGGACAAGACCGGCGGCCACATCATGATCGACGGCAACACCGCCGCCGCGCTCGGCTGCGTCTATGCCGGCGCGACGGTCGCGGCCTGGTACCCGATCACGCCGTCCACCTCGCTGATGGACGCCTTCAAGTCCTTCGCCGACAAGCTGCGCATCGACCCCGAGACCGGCCGCGCCAACTTCGCCTTCATCCAGGCGGAGGACGAGCTCGCCGCCATCGGCATGGTGATCGGCGCCAACTGGAACGGCGCGCGTTCCTTCACCGCCACCTCGGGGCCGGGCGTGTCGCTGATGAGCGAGTTCCTCGGCCTCGCGTACTACGCCGAAGTGCCGGCGGTGCTGTTCGACGTGCAGCGTGTCGGGCCCTCGACCGGCATGCCGACCCGCACCCAGCAGTGCGACCTCATCTCCGCGGCCTATGCCTCGCACGGCGACACCAAGCATGTCTGCCTCTATCCCGCCAACCCCGAGGAATGCTTCTACATGGCGGTGCAGGCCTTCGACCTCGCCGAGCGCCTGCAGACCCCGGTGCTGGTGCTGCTCGACCTCGACATCGGCATGAACGACTGGATGTGCCGCGACCTCAAGTGGGACGACGCCTGGAAGCCGGACCGCGGCAAGGTGCTCGGCCGCGAGGACCTCGAGAAGATCGAGAAGTTCTACCGCTACGTCGACAAGGACGAGGACGGCATCCCCTACCGCACCTTCCCGGGCGTGCACCCGAAGGGCGCGTACTTCACGCGCGGCTCGGGCCACACCCAGCTCGGCACCTACACCGAGGACGCCGCCGAGTACCAGATCGTGCTCGACCGGCTGGTGCGCAAGTTCGCCACCGCCAAGCGGCTGGTGCCGGAGCCCGTGTTCGAGGGCGGCGGCAAGGCGCAGGCGGCCATCGTCTCGCTCGGCAGCTGCGACGGCGCGGTGCGCGAGGCGCTGGACGTGCTCGCCGCGCGCGGCCTGCACCTCGACTACATGCGCGTGCGCGGCTTCCCCTTCGGCGAGGAGGTCGAGAAGTTCCTCGCCGAGCACGAGATCGTCTACGTGGTCGAGCAGAACCGCGACGCCCAGCTCAAGTCGCTGCTGACGCTCGAGACCCGCATCGACAAGGCGCGGCTGCGCTCGCTGCTGCACTACAGCGGCCTGCCGGTGTCCTCCAAGTTCATCGTCGACGGCGTGATGGCGGACCTCGGCGAGGGCCGTCGCGCCGTCACCGGAGTGGCGTCATGACCTACATCCCCAAGCCCAAGATCGCCCACCCTTCGCTGCCGCGCAACGAGCTCGGGCTCACGCGCCGCGACTACGAAGGCGCGCTCTCCACGCTCTGCGCCGGCTGCGGCCACGACAGCATCACCGCGGCCATCATCGAGGCGTCCTGGGGCATCTCGCTGCGCCCCGAGAACCTCGTGAAGCTCTCGGGCATCGGCTGCTCCTCCAAGACCACGGCGTATTTCGTCGGCGGCGCGCACGGCTTCAACTCGGTGCACGGCCGCATGCCCTCGATCGCGATGGGGGCCAACGCCGCCAACCGCGACCTCTACTACATCGGCATCTCGGGCGACGGCGATTCGCTGTCCATCGGCCTCGGGCAGTTCTGCCATGCCATCCGCCGCAACGTCGACATGCTGTACATCATCGAGAACAACGGCGTGTACGGACTCACCAAGGGGCAGTTCTCGGCCTCGGCCGACATCGGCACCAAGGCCAAGAAGGGCGACGTCAACCAGCAGCCGCCCATCGACCCCGTGCTGCTCGCCATGAACCTCGGCGCGGGCTTCGTCGCGCGCAGCTTCTCGGGCGACAAGAAGCAGCTCGTGCCGCTCATCCAGGCGGGCCTCGAGTATCCGGGCTTCGCGCTCATCGACGTGCTCTCGCCCTGCGTCACCTTCAACGACCACGACGGTTCGACCAAGAGCTACCAGTACACCCGCGAGCACTACGAGCCGGTGGTCGAGGCCGATTTCGTGCCCTTCCAGCGCGAGATCACCACCGACTACGCGGCGGGCGAAGCCGTGCCCGTGATGCTGCACGACGGCAGCCGCGTGGTGCTGCGCAAGCTCGCCGAGGCCTACGACCCGACCGACGCGCACGCCGCCTACGACTATGTGCAGCAGCACATCGCCAAGGGCGAGTACCTCACGGGCCTGCTGCACTGCCGGCCGACCACCGACACCGAGTTCCATGGGCTCAACCGCACGCCCGAGCAGCCGCTGAACCAGCTGCCCTTCGGCAAGCTGGTGCCGGGCGCCAAGGCGCTGGAGAAGGTGTTGGCGCGTTACCGCTGACTGGCCTAGACTAGCGCCCGCGCATGAGGCGCTGAACCTGAAATCGGAGCAAAAGGAATGGGCAAGGGAGACAGCAGGAGCCGTCGCGGCAAGATCTACCAGGGTTCGTTCGGCAAGACCCGTCCGAAGGACCCCGCGCGCGCCAAGAAGCGCGCCGCCAAGAAGGCCGGCGCCAAGAAGTAAGGCGCCGCCTGCCTAGGCAGGTCGCCCAGGCAGTCTTGATGGCAGCCCGCGGGAGCGATCCCGCGGGTTTTCTTTTTTTGGGGCCTCAGTCCCGTCCCGGCACCCTGATCCGCGACAGCGTCGCGGCGCCGACCGCGAGCGATACGGCGGCCGCGAGGAAAGGCGCGCCGGGGTAGGGCGGGCTGTGCTCGGTCGCCCAGCTGAAGAGGTGCGTCATCGTGAACGGGATGATGACGGCCGTGAAGCTGACGATGCCGGCGATAGCGCCCTGCAGTTCGCCCTGGGCGTTGGCGGGCGTGGCGCGCGACAGGATGGCGCGGATCGAGGGCATGGTGAGGCCGATCAGGCAGGCGAGCGGCACGCTCGCGAACAGCATCGCCGGGGTCGGCGCATACGCATAGCCGACGAAGCCGACGGCGCCGCCCGCGAGGCCGAGCAGGGCGGTGCGGTACTCGCCGAGGCGCTTGGTGAAGAGGCCGACCAGTCCGCCCTGCACGACGGCGGTGCCGACGCCGAGCACGGCGAGCGACAGGCCGATGTCGCGCTCCGCCCAGCCGAACTTCGCCATGGTCATCCAGGCCCAGGTGGAAGGCAGGGTGTCATGGCCGATCTGGTACATGAACAGCACGAACAGGATGGCGAGCGCGCCCGGGATGCGGCGCATCGCGCGCAGCGCGCCCAGCGCGTTGGCGCGGCGCGCCGAGAACTCGCGGCGGTCGGCGGGCGGCAGCGTCTCGCGCAGCACGGCGAGCGCGATCAGGAAGTTGAGGGCGGTGAACGCGGCGGCCGCGAAGAACGGCACGCGCGAGCCGTATTGGCCGAGCAGGCCGCCCACCACCGGGCCGATGACGAAGCCCATGCCCCAGGCGGCGCCGTTGAGCCCGAAATACTTGGCCCGCTTTTCGGGCGGGATGATGTCGGCGACGACGGCATTCGCGGTGGCGAAGGTGGCGCCGGCGATGCCGGCGACGATGCGGCCGACGAACAGCCACGCCAGCGTCGGCGCGAAGCCCATCAGGATGTAATCGACGGCCAGCGCGGCGAGCGAGGCGAGCAGGATGGGCTTGCGTCCGTAGCGGTCGCTGAGGTTGCCGAGCACCGGCGAGAACAGGAACTGCATCACCGCATAGGAGAGCGTCAGCCAGCCGGCGATCGGCGCGGCCTCGGCGAGCGGCAGCGCGGACAGCTCCATGATGAGCTTGGGCGCGACCGGGATGATGATGCCGATGCCCAGCGAGTCGATGAACAGCGCCATCGCGACGATGGGCAGCATGCGGCGGCGAGGATCGGGCGTGCCCGCGGAGCCTGCAGCGGCGGCTTCGCCGGGCGGCGGCGCGCTCATGCAGGCACCGCGCCCTTGGCCGCGCGGTAGCGCAGCACGGTCTCGAGGGCGCTGCGCGTCGCGGGCGGCAGGTCGACGTCCGTGCTGCCGAGCGGGGTCGTGCGCTCGCCCCAGCGCACGAGGTGCGCGCAGAAGGTGAGGCCGCCGCCGAAGCCCGGCATCAGCAGCCGCGCGCCGGGCCGGATCCGGCCGTCTTCCAGGGCCTCGCAGAGCGCCACCGGTACGGTGGCGGCCGACATGTTGCCGTAGCGCTGCACGTTGACGTACACGCGGTCCATCGGGATGCCGGCGCGCTTGGCGACCGACTCGATGATGCGCAGGTTGGCCTGGTGCGGGATCACGAGGTCGATGTCGTCGGGACCGACGCCCGCGCGCCGCAGCACGTCCTCGCAGGCGCTGCCCATGCCGTGCACGGCCTTCTTGAAGATCTCCTGGCCCTCGAACTGCCATTCGGTGGCGCCGAGCATCCGGCCCTGGTGCACGTAGGCGCCGCCGATGCCGTGGATGCGCAGGATCTCGCGCGCGCCGCCGTAGCAGCCGAGCTTCTCGAGCTGCAGGCCCTCGTCGCAGTCGGTGGCCTGCAGCACGACCGCGGCGGCGCCGTCGCCGAACAGCACGGCGACGTTGCGGTCGTCCCAGTCCATGTACGGCGAGATGAGCTCGCCGCCCGCAACCAGCGCGGTGCGCACCACGCCGCT
Source organism: Gammaproteobacteria bacterium (assembly GCA_009923475.1). Lineage (GTDB taxonomy): Bacteria > Pseudomonadota > Gammaproteobacteria > Steroidobacterales > Steroidobacteraceae > UBA964. Next base: position 14,522 of record RFTM01000007.1, read on the forward strand.
GCGGATCATCGCGGTGGCGGTGGACAGGCCGTAGAGGAAGCTGGTGCAGGCGGTGTTGACGTCCATCGCGGCGCAGCCCTCGGCGCCGAGGCGCGCCTGCAGGCCGGAGGCCATGTTCGGGCACTGGTCGTCATGGGTGGTCGAGCCGACGACGATGAGGTCGATGTCGCTGCCTTGCAGCCCCGCGCAGGCCAGGGCCCGTGCGCCGGCCACATGCAGCAGGTCGCCCAGCGAGCTGTGGGCGATGCGCCGCTCACGGATGCCCGTGCGGGTGGTGATCCACTCGTCGGAGGTCTCCATGAAGGTGGCGATGTCGCCGTTGGACAGGATGCCGGGCGGCAGGCATTTGCCCCAGCCCGTGATGGCCGCGTTCGGCATTCGGAACCCCCCTCGCATCATGCGGCCCGTGCACTTGGGCGCCAGCCGAGGATACGCC
>RFTM01000061.1 GCA_009923475.1 Gammaproteobacteria bacterium
CCATCCGTTTTACACCTCCGTCTGCCGCGAGATGCAGCACGCCGGTCGTCCGATCGTCGGCTCTGCGCCGGTCGGTCACGACGGCACGGCCGACTGGCTCGAGGCGATCGGCACGCGTTGCAACGTCGCGCGCGACAAAATCGAACTCGCCAAAAATCGGGTGCTGCCCGCGATCCGCGGTGCGCTCGCCGCCGCGCCGATCAAAGGTCGCATCACGCTCTCGGGCTACGAGGGCTCCGAGCTGCTGGTCGGGCGCCTGCTCGTCGAGAGCGGCGCCGACCTCCGCTATGTCGGCACGGCCTGCCCGCGCACCGTCTGGTCGGACTCCGACCGGGAGTGGCTGGAAGCGCGCGGCGTGCACGTCCAGTTCCGCGCCTCGCTCGAGCAGGACCTCGCGGCCTTCGCCGAGTTCAAGCCCGACCTCGCCATCGGCACCACCCCCGTGGTGCAGAAGGCCAAGGAAGCCGCGACGCCCGCGCTCTACTTCACCAACCTCATCTCGGCGCGTCCGCTGATGGGCCCGGCGGGCGCCGGGTCGCTCGCGCAGCTCGTCAACACGGCGATGGCCGGCAAGGCGCGCTTCGACGAGATGCGGTCGTTCTTCGCCGGCGTGGGCGAGGGCGATGCCGCCGGCGTGTGGCGCGACAAGCCCGCCCCGCGTCCCGAGTTCCGCGACGCCTACCGCCGCAAGCTCGAGAAGCAGGCGAAGGCGCGCAAGGCGGAGGAGATGGTCTGATGCTGGTGCTCGACCACGACCGTGCCGGCGGCTACTGGGGGGCGGTGTACACCTTCGCCGCCATCAAGGGGCTGCAGGTCATCGTCGACGGTCCGGTCGGCTGCGAGAACCTGCCCGTGACCTCCGTGCTGCATTACACGGACGCGTTGCCGCCCCACGAGCTGCCGGTCGTCGTGACCGGCCTCGCGGAGGAGGAGCTCGGCCAGCACGGCACCGAGGGCGCGATGAAGCGCGCCCACAAGGTGCTCGACCCCGACCTGCCGGCGGTGGTGGTGACAGGCTCGATCGCCGAGATGATCGGCGGCGGCGTGACCCCCGAAGGCACCGCCATCAAGCGCTTCCTGCCGCGCACCATCGACGAGGACCAGTGGCAGTGCGCCAACCGCGCGCTGTGGTGGCTTTGGACCGAGTTCGGTCCCAAGAAGGTGCCGGCGCCGAAGCCGCGCGCCGAGGGCGCGAAGCCGCGCGTCAACATCATCGGGCCGGCCTACGGCATGTTCAACATGGCCTCCGACCTCGCCGAGATCCGCCGCCTCATCGAGGGCATCGGCGCCGAGGTCAACATGGACTTCCCGCTCGGCTCGCACCTCGCGGACATCGCGAAGCTCGCGGACGCCGAAGCCAACGTCTGCCTGTACCGCGAGTACGGGCAGCTGCTCTGCGAGGGCCTCGAGCGGCCCTGGCTGCAGGCGCCGATCGGCCTGCACTCGACGACCAAGTTCCTGCGCTCGCTCGGCGGGCTCCTGGGCCTCGACCCGGAGCCGTTCATCGAGCGCGAGAAGCACACCACGCTCAAGCCGATGTGGGACCTGTGGCGCTCCGTCACCCAGGATTTCTTCGGCACCGCGAGTTTCGCCGTCGTGGCCGGCGAGACCTACGCGCGTGGCATCAGCCACTTCCTAGGATCCGAGCTCGGTCTGCCGTGCACGTTCTCGTTTGCGCGGCGGCCCGGTGTCAAGCCCGACAACGGGGCCGTTCGTCAAGCGGTACGCGAGAAAACCCCCCTCGTGCTATTCGGCAGCTACAACGAGCGCATGTACCTGGCCGAGCTCGGACCCCGTGCCATGTTCATCCCGGCGTCCTTCCCGGGAGCCATCGTCCGTCGCCACACCGGCACGCCCTTCATGGGCTACTCCGGCGCGACCTACCTCGTGCAGGAGGTGTGCAACGCGCTGTTCGACGCGCTGTTCCACATCCTGCCGCTCGCCACCGACATGGACAAGGTCGAGGCGACGCCCGCCCGCGCGGCCCGCGAGGCGAGCGCCTGGGACGAGGAGGCCTTGAAGCTGCTCGACGAGATCGTCGGGCACGAACCGTATCTGGTGCGCATCTCCGCCGCCAAGAGCCTACGCGACCGCGCCGAGCGCGACGCGAGGCTCGCCGGCGAGGAGCGCGTCACGGCGGCCCGCGTCTCACGCGCGCGGGCGGAGCTCGCCGGAGGGCGTGCGGCATGAGCAGGAGTGTCATGCCGGCGGCATCGGCCGCGATCGTTGGATGGGGGATGAATTGTCGCGCGACGGCTTCCGCGGTTGCCGTCGCAAGGTCGGGACCCTCGGGTCCGGGCCGACAATCCCTGCCGCGCGGGAGTGCGCGGGACAAGCAACGTTGTTTAGTTAGGAGGAATAGAAATGGCTGAAGCAAAGAGCATTTCGGGAGCCACACCGGAGGAGGCGCGAGCCATCAACCGGTTCTTCTGGATGAGCACCTGGGCCTGGTTCGCGGTCTCGGCGCTCGCGCACTACCTGATCTGGAACTGGGTCCCCTGGTTCTGATCACCACGCAAATCTGAGGAGAAACGAACATGTGGCGTATATGGATGGTTATGGATCCCCGCAAGGTGATCATCATCGGCGGTGCCCTCGTGGCGACGATCGTCGCGACGAACCACTTCGTCCAGCTGAGCACGAAGTACTCGTGCTGGCTCGACGGCACGGGTAGCGGCACCTGTCTGGCTCCGGCGCCTGCTGCTGCGCGCAACGTGCAGCACAACGCTCCGCTGCCGAACTGAGAAAGGGCCGCTCCAGGCGGCGGGTCGGGCCTCGGCCCGGTCCGCTGCCTGCGGCGGCTGACCAGGCTCGCAGGGCAACAGATCGGTCCATCGACGGGGAACAGTCATGGCAATGCTCAATTTCGAAAGGAAGTACCGCATCCGCGGAGGGACGCTCGTAGGGGGCGACCTCTTCGACTTCTGGGTCGGTCCCTTCTACGTCGGTTTCTTCGGCCTCACCGCCGCCTTCTTCGCCATCGCCGGCACTCTGCTGCTGGTGTACGGCGCGGCGATCGGGCCCACCTGGAACCTTTGGCAGATCAGCATCGCGCCTCCCGACCTCAAATACGGCCTCGGCCCTGCGCCGTTGCACGAGGGCGGGCTGTGGCAGCTGGTGACGATCTGCGCGCTCGGCGCGTTCACGTCATGGGCGCTGCGCGAGGTGGAGATCTGCCGCAAGCTGGGCATGGGCTTCCATGTGCCGGTCGCGTTCGGCAGCGCCATCCTCGCCTACGCGACGCTCGAGGTGGTGCGGCCGGTGCTGCTCGGCGGCTGGGGACACGCCTTCCCCTACGGCATCTACAGCCACCTCGACTGGGTGTCGAACATCGCCTACCAGTACCTGCACTTCCACTACAACCCGGCGCACATGGTGGCGGTGACGTTCTTCTTCACCACCGTGCTCGCGCTCGCGTTGCACGGGTCGCTGGTGCTGTCGGCGCTCAACCCGCCGAAGGGCGAGGTGGTCAAGGGCGCGGAGCACGAGAACACGTTCTTCCGCGACAACATCGGGTACTCGATCGGCACGCTCGGCATCCACCGCTTCGGCCTGCTGCTCGCGGTGAACGCGGGCGTGTGGAGCGCGATCTGCATCGTGGTGAGCGGGCCCTTCTGGACAAGCAGTTGGACGGACTGGTGGGCCTGGTGGCTCGAGCTGCCGATCTGGAACTGAGGAGAATCCCATGGCCGAATACCAAAACCTCTTCACGCGCGTGCAGGTCGACGCGCCGCACTATCCCGGCGTGCCGCACGATCCGCGCGGCATCTGGCAGCGCGGCGTCAAGGCCAGCGCGAACTACTGGCTGGGCAAGATCGGCGACGCTCAGGTGGGCCCGTTCTACCTCGGGACGACCGGCGTGCTGTCCATCCTGTTCTTCATCATCGCCTTCGAGATCGTCGGGCTGAACATGCTCGCCTCGGTGAACTGGAACCCGCTGCAGTTCGTGCGGCAGCTGTTCTGGCTCGCCCTCGAGCCGCCGGCGCCGCAATACGGGCTGCGCCTGCCGCCGCTCGCCCACGGCGGATGGTGGCTGATGGCCGGCTTCTTCCTCACCGCGTCCGTCATCCTGTGGTGGTTCCGCACCTACATGCTGGCGCGGCGCCTGAAGCTCGGCACGCACACCGCCTGGGCCTTCGCCTCGGCGATCTGGCTGTTCCTGGTGCTCGGCTTCATCCGCCCGGTGCTGATGGGCAGCTGGTCCGAGGCGGTGCCCTTCGGCATCTTCGCGCACCTCGACTGGACGGCGGCGTTCTCGCTGCGCTACGGCAACCTGCTGTACAACCCGTTCCACGCCCTCTCGATCGTGTTCCTGTACGGGTCGGTGCTGCTGTTCGCGATGCACGCCGGCACGATCATGGCGGTGAGCCGCTTCGGCGGCGAGCGCGAGGTCGAGCAGTCCATCGACCGCGGCACGGCCGCGGAGCGCGCCGCGCTCTTCTGGCGCTGGACGATGGGCTTCAACGCCACGATGGAATCGGTCCACCGGTGGGCCTGGTGGTTCGCGGTGCTCTGCACGCTCACGGGCGGCATCGGCATCCTGCTGACCGGCACGGTGGTCGACAACTGGTACCTGTGGGCGGTCAAGCACGGCGTCGCGCCGGCCTACCCGACCACCTTCGCGCCGTTGCCGGATCCGGCGACGCTTCCGGGAGCCCCGCAATGAGAAACATCATCCGCAACTGCGTGGCGACGCTGGTCGCCCTGGGACTGCTGCATGGCTGCGGCGAGCGGCCGCCGATCAAGACCGAACAGCTCGGCTATCGCGGCACGGGCATGGAGCAGAACATCAACCCGCGCATCATGGCGAAGCTGGTCGCGGCCAACCAGGTCGGACCGGTGCAGCCGGCGGCGGACGGCAGCGGGCCGCTCGCCTCCGAGATCTACCAGAACGTGCAGGTGCTCAAGGACCTCAGCGTCGGCGAGTTCACGCGCGTTATGCTCTCGATGGTCGACTGGGTCGCGCCGGCCGACCAGAAGAACTGCACCTACTGCCACAACAACGAGAACTACGCCGACGGCAGCAAGTACCAGTACCAGGTGGCGCGGCGCATGCTGCAGATGACGCGCGACATCAACAGCAACTGGAAGCCGCACGTCGCGGCGACCGGCGTCACCTGCCACACCTGCCACCGCGGCCAGCCTGTGCCGCCCTATGTCTGGTACGTCGATCCGGGCTCGGGACGCGAGAACGCGTTCGTGGGCACGCGCGCCGGCCAGAACTCGGCGGTGACCGGGCTCGGCATCACGACCATCGGCCACTCGAGCCTGCCCTACGACCCGTACACGCCCTTCCTGCTCGGCAGCGAAGGCATCCGCGTCGAGGGGCCGACGGCGTTGCCGACCGGCAACCGCAAGTCGATCCAGCAGGCGGAGTGGACCTATGCGCTGATGGTGCACATGTCGAAGTCGCTGGGCGTCAACTGCACCTACTGCCACAACACCCGGGCATGGGCGAGCTGGGAGCAGAGCAGGCCGCAGCGCACGACCGCGTGGTACGGCATCCGCATGGCGCGGGCGCTCAACAACCAGTACCTCGTGCCCTTGACCGACGTCTTCCCGCAGCACCGGCTCGGCCCGACGGGCGATGTCGCCAAGATCAACTGCCAGACCTGCCACCAGGGCGCCTTCAAGCCGTACTACGGCGCGAGCATGGCCAAGGACTACCCTGAACTGCAGGGTGCCAAGCCGATGCCCGTCGCCGCTCCGGCGGACGGCGCGGCCGCCGACGCCGCGGCCGCCGCAGCGCCTGCGGCGGCACCGGCTGCGGCGCCTGCGCAGGCTGCCGCGCCCATGGCCTCGACGGCCGGGCGCGCGCGGTCGGGCGCGGCCGGCTGACGGCGCGGGGCGCCCGGCGATGGAAACGGTCCTCGCCCAGCCCCGCGGCTTCTGCGCGGGCGTGGCGCGGGCGATCGAGATCGCGGAGCGCTCGCTCGCCGTCTATGGCGCGCCGGTCTACGTGTTCCACGAGATCGTCCACAACAAGCATGTGGTGGACGACCTCGCGGCACGCGGTGCGGTCTTCGTCGACGACATCGATGCGGTGCCGCCCGGCGCGCTGACCATCTTCAGCGCGCACGGCGTGGCGACCGCGATCGTCGACCGCGCCCGCGAGCGCGGCCTGCGCGTCATCGACGCGACCTGTCCGCTCGTCACCAAGGTGCACCTGCAGGCGCAGCGCTACTCGCAGCGCGGCCACGTCATCGTCGTGATCGGCCATGCCGGACACGAGGAGGTCGAGGGCACGCGCGGGTCGGTGACCGGCGAGGTGCACGTGGTCGGCACGCTCGAGGAGATCGCGGCGCTGCCGATGCTGCCGGGTACGCCGGTGGCCTATGTCACCCAGACCACGCTGTCGCTCGACGACACCCGCGTCCTCATCGAGGCGCTGGAGTCGCGCTACCCGGACATCGTCGGGCCCGGGCTCGACGACATCTGCTACGCGACGCTCAACCGCCAACGCGCGGTGCGCAGCATGGCGCGATCGGTCGACCTCGTGCTGGTGGTCGGTTCGCGCAACAGCTCGAACGCCAACCGCCTGCAGGAGGTCGCCGCCGACCACGGCGTGCCGGCACGCCTGCTGGAGACCGCCGACGATCTTGATGCCGCTTGGCTTGCCGGGGTGACGCGGGTCGGTGTCACCGCCGGCGCATCGACCCCCGAGCACCTGGTGCAGGGCGTGCTCGCCCGCCTGCAGGAGCTCGGTGCGGGCCAGGTCCGCGAGCTGCCGGGGCTCGCCGAGACGACGCGTTTCCGCCTGCCGGAGATCCTGCGCGCCGCGAGCTGAGGCGGCGCGCTTGCGGCGCGCGTCCCGCGCGCCGCGCCGCGGGGGTCAACGCATCTGGCTGCGCGTCAGCAGCCGCATCACGCCGCTGAACATCGGGTTGTCGCGCAGCCTGAGCGCCCGGCGCGCGCCGTTGGCGCGCGTCCCGCTCAAGAGCGCGACATGCCGCGCGATGGCGTCGAAGATCCCCGGGACGTCGAGCCCCGCGTCGGCGAGGCATTGCTCGCGGGTGCCGTGCTCGAGCGGACGGTCCGGCAGGCCGAGGTGCAGCACGGACACGTCGCGGCCATGCAGCGCGAGCAGTTCGCTCACCGCGGCGCCAGCGCCGCCGGCGACCGCGTTCTCCTCGAGGGTCACGAGCAGTTCGTGGTTGCCGGCCACCTCCAGCACCAGCGCCTCGTCCAAGGGCTTGACGAAGCGCATGTCGATGACCGTCGCGTCGATGATCTCGGCGAGCTCGTGCGCGGCGTGGGCGAGGGTGCCGAACGCCAGCAGCGCGATGCCGGAGCCGCGCCGCTGCATCTCGCCGCGGCCGATGGGCAGGGCGCGGGGCAGCAGCGCACCGGCGCCGTCGGCGACGCCTTCGCCGTCCGGCGGTGGCGGCGCAGCGCGCTTGGCGAGCGGTTCGCCGGCCGCCGCGGTGCGCGGATAGCGGATGGCGCAGGGACCCTCCGATTCCAGGCCGGTGCGCAGCATGGCGCGCAGCTGGTCGGCGTCGGAGGGCGTCATGACCGTCAGGCCCGGCACGCAGCGCAGGAACGAGAGGTCGAGGCTGCCGTTGTGGGTGGCGCCATCGGGGCCGACGAGGCCGGCGCGGTCGATCGCGAACGTCACCGGCAGGCGCTGCAGGCACACGTCGTGCACCAGCTGGTCGTAGGCGCGTTGCAGGAAGGTCGAGTAGATGGCCACCACCGGCCGCATGCCGCGCGTGGCGAGGCCGGCTGCGAAGGTCACCGCATGCTGCTCGGCGATGCCGACATCGAAGTAGCGGTCGGGGAAACGCTTGGCGAAGGCGACGAGCCCCGACCCTTCGCGCATCGCCGGGGTGATCACCACGATGCGCGGATCGCGCGCGGCGAGTTCGCAGAGCCAATCGCCGAACACCTGGGTGTAGGTGGGCGCGGCCGGCTTGCCCGCGACGATGCCCGCCGCCGGATCGAACGGCGTCACGCCGTGGTACTTGATCGGCTCGGCCTCGGCGCGCGCATAGCCCTTGCCCTTGCGCGTGAGGACATGCAGCAGCCGCGGGCCCGGACGGTCTCGCAGCGCGCCGAGCTCGGCGAGCAGCGCCGGCAGGTCATGGCCATCGACGGGTCCGCGGTAGGCGAAGCCGAGCGCCGCGAAGAACCCGTCGAGGTCGCCCACCGGGCCGCGGCCGCGGTCCGCGAGGTGCTTTGAGAGCGCGCCGACGTTCTCCGAGATCGACATG
>RFTM01000601.1 GCA_009923475.1 Gammaproteobacteria bacterium
CGACATCGACCTCGGTCGCGTAGACGGCGCCGAGACCGGCGTAGGTCCGCGCGCTCGGCGAGCCGAAGAGGTCGAACTCGCGCAGCGCGTTCACGGCGACGCTGGTCGAGGCATAGTTGCCGTCACCGGTGGGTCCGCCCGCCGCGAGAGTGAAGACCGGGTGGTCGACCGACTGGTACATGAACTCGGCTTCGATGCGCCAATCGTCGTTGAGGTAGCGGCCGATCGCGCCGCCCGTGAGGAAGCCGGTGTCGAGCGGCAGTTTGGAGTTCGCGACGCCGGCGACACCGGGACGGGTGTAGGCGAGCTGCTGGTCCGACTGGGTGACGAAACCGAGGGTGCCGGTGGCGTACCAGTCGCGCCGCTCGGCGTTGGCGGCCCCGGGGGCGACAGCGGAGCCGAGGGCGAGGAAGGTGGCGAGCAGGGTGGGCTTGAGGCTGTGCTTCATGTTCAGGTCTCTGTGTGGTCGGACGATTTCCGACGGCGACAGGTTGCCCGGCGCGGGGTGAACGACCCGTGAACGGCGCGTCAAGGCGGCGTGAAGACGGGCGGAGAGGTTCAGCGGTCGATCGCTTCGCTGCGCGCGTCGGGGAAGCGGATCGTGACACGGGTGCCGACGCCGACGCTGCTGTCGATCGTCACCGGCCAGCCGAACCGGTCGGACAGGCGGCGGACGATCGTGAGGCCGACGCCATGACCGCCGCGTCGGGCCGTATCCCCGCGCACGAACGGCTGGTAGATCGCGTCGAGCTTGCCGGGTGCGATGCCGACGCCCGTGTCGCGGATCACGACCGTTCCGGCGCCGACCTCCACGGTCACCTCGCCGGCATCGGTGTAGGAGAAAGCGTTGCGCAGCAGGTTGCCGAGCATCACCGGGAGCAGCTTCTCGGGGGCATCGACGAACACGCGGTGCGTGGCGTCGAGGCGCGAGGTGACCGGTTTGTCGGTCGCGAGCAGGCGTGCGCGCTCGAGCTCCTCGGTCAGCACGTCGTTGACGCAGGCGGTCTCGACCGGCAGCCCGGTCTCCGACTCGCGCGCGAGCATCAGGAAGGCGCTCGTGAGCTCTTCCATGTCGCGCGCCGCCCGCGCGATG
>RFTM01000602.1 GCA_009923475.1 Gammaproteobacteria bacterium
CGGCATCGCCGCCGCCATCGCCGGCACCGACACCAACATCGACAACGTCGACCTGCAGGAGCGCGACGCCACCACCTCTTCCATGGTGGTCGAGGTGCGCGTGCGCGACCGGCGCCACCTCGCCGACGTGATCCGCGTCGTGCGCCGCATGCCCGACGTGCTGCGCCTGTCGCGTACACTGGCGACCCGGACCCGCGACGAATGAGGCCACAGACATGACCCGCCAGACCATCAGCACCCCCGACGCCCCGGCCGCCATCGGCACCTATTCGCAGGCCGTGCGCGTCGGTCCGGCCGTGTACATCAGCGGCCAGATCCCGCTCGACCCCGCCACCGGCCAGCTGGTCGCGGGCGACATCGAGGCCGAGATCCGCCGCGTGTTCGACAACCTCAAGGCCGTCGCGGCCGCGGCCGGCGGTTCGCTGGCGCACGCGGTGCGCGTCACCATCTACCTCACCGACCTCGCCAACTTCGCCAAGGTCAACGAGATCATGGCGCAGTACCTGCCGCAGCCCTGGCCGTCGCGCGTCACCGTCGGCGTGTCGCAGCTGCCGAGGGGCGCGCGCGTCGAGATCGACTGCATCCTGCACCTCGACTGACGCGCCCGGGCGCCGCCCGTCCTCCCGATGAGCGACCCGCGCGAACAGCGACCGGTCACCGCGCTGCGCGGAGTGGGCGAGTCGCTCGCCGCGCGGCTCGCGGTGCTCGGCGTCGAGCAGGTGCAGGACCTGCTGTTCGTGCTGCCGACGCGCTACGAGGACCGCACCCGCGTGCTGCCGCTCGGCGGGCTCGTCGCCGGCACGCGCGCGGTGGTCGAGGGCGAGGTGCAGCTCACCGAGGTGGTGTTCCGGCGCCGCCGCCAATTGTTGAGCAAGATCGCCGACGGCTCGGGCTTCCTCACCCTGCGCTTCTTCCATTTCAGCGCCGCGCAGCAGCAGGGGCTCGCGCGCGGCACGCGCATCCGCTGCTTCGGCGAGGTGCGCCGCGGACCGCTCGGCCTCGAGATGGTGCACCCCGAGTACCGCCGCGTGTTCCCCGACGAGCCGCCGCCCGAGGACGCGCTGACGCCCATCTATCCGGTGACCGAGGGCG
>RFTM01000603.1 GCA_009923475.1 Gammaproteobacteria bacterium
CGGCAACAACCTGATGGTCGGGCTCACTTTCCTGCTGTACACCATCCCGTTCATCCTGATGGGGGCAGCCGGGGGACGGCTCTCCGACCGGCGCGGGGCCGAGCGGATGACCGTCGTCGGCATCTTCATGACGATCCCGCTCGTGTTCGTGTACGGCCTGCTCGAGTCCGCATGGCTTCTTGTCGCCTTCGCGGTGGTCGAGGGTGTCATCGGCGCGCTCTCCATCCCCGCGGCACAGTCACTGATGGCAAAGGTGGCACCCGAGGGACGGGCCACCGCCGCCCAGGGACTGGCCGGCAGCGGCGACCTTCTCGCGGCCACCCTCATGTCGCTGCTCGCCCCGGCTCTCTACGGGGGGTTCGGTCCCGTCGCCACGTTCGGCGTGGCCGCCGCGTTGATGTGCGGAACGGGAACGGCCGTGGCCCTCATGCTGAGGACCACGGCCGCACCGCGGGTCTGAGTTGACGGGCCGTCAGCGGTTCAGCTGAGGCGCTCGACGATCATGGCCATGCCCTGGCCGCCGCCCACGCACATGCTCTCCATGCCGTAGGTCTTGTCCTCCCACTGCAGGCCGTTGATGAGCGTGGTCATGATGCGGGCACCGGTCATGCCGAAGGGGTGACCGAGCGCGATCGCACCGCCGTGCACGTTCAGCTTCTCCATGGGGATGCCGAGGTGCTTGGCCGACGGGAGGACCTGCGCAGCGAACGCCTCGTTGATCTCCACCAGGTCGATCTGGTCGATGGTCATGCCGGCGCGCTTCAGGGCCTGGCGGCACGCCTCGATCGGGCCGAGGCCCATGATCTCGGGGTTCAGGCCGGAGACACCGCTCGACACGATGCGCGCGAGCGGGGTGAGACCAAGCTGCTTGGCCTTGGTGTCGCTCATCACCATCACGGCTGCGGCACCGTCGTTCAGCGGGCACGCGTTGCCCGCGGTGACCGAGCCGTCGGGGCGGAACACCGGCTTCAGCTGCGAGACCGCCTCGTAGGTGGTGCCGTCGCGGATGCCCTCGTCCTGCGAAGCGGTGACCTCGCGGGTGTAGAGCTTGCCGCCGGCGGCCTGGTCGACGCCCGCCATGCGCACCGTG
>RFTM01000604.1 GCA_009923475.1 Gammaproteobacteria bacterium
CCGGGATCGGAGAGCAGCGGCGTGCCGGCATCGCTCACCAACGCCACGGTCTCGCCCGACTGCATGCGGGCCAGCAGCTCGCCGGCGCGGCCGCGCTCGTTGTGCGCATGCAGCGAGACGAGCGGCTTGCGCAGCCCCAGCGCGGCCAGCAACTGGCCGCTGCGGCGCGTGTCCTCGGCCGCGACCAGGTCCGCCGCCGCCAGCGCCTCGCGCGCCCGCGGCGACAGGTCGCCGAGGTTGCCGATCGGCGTCGCGACCACCTCAAGGCGCCCGGTGCGCGCCGGGACCGCCGTTCCCCGCGCCTCAGCCACTATAATCCCGCTCCATGTTGCGCATCCGGCATGCTGCCCCCGCAGGCAGCGGACTGCAATCCTCCGCGATGCGCGTCGCGGTGCTGATCCTTGCCGCCTCGTTGTGGGGCTGCGCCAGCACGCCCTCGCAGGCGCCCACGCCGGAACGCGCCGCCGCGCTGTCCGCGCGCGGCGACCACGCCGCCGCGGCTCTCGAGTACGACGCGGTGGCGGCGGTGGCGGTCGGCGTGGTGGGCAACGATTACCGGCTCCTCGCCGCGCGCGAATGGTTGGCCGCCGGGCGCGCCACCGAAGCCGGCGCCGCGCTTGCGCGGCTCGCGCCGCCGCTCGAGCCGCAGCAGGCGCTGGCGCGCGACCTCTTCCTCGCCGAGGCGGCGCTGCTCGCCGGCGATGCGGCGCGGGCCTGGTCGTCGCTGGGCGCGCTCGCCCCGCCGCCGGGCGATGCCGACTTCGACCGCTACCACGCGCTGCGCCAGCGCGCGGCGATCGGCGTCGGCCAACCGCTGGAAGCCGTCCAGAGCCTGCGCGCCCGCGAGGCACGCGCGGCGGATGCGACGCGTCGCGCAACCCTGCGCGCCGAGCTGCTCGACCAGCTGCGCACCGCGAGCGCGTCAGGCGCACAGTTCGACCCCCGCACCGCCGGCCGCGATGCCGTGGCGCGCGGCTGGCTAGAGGCCGCACCGCTGGCCGCGCGCGCCGCTTCGGCACCCGCCTCCTCGAACGCCGCGATCACCGCCGCCTGGAAGAAGCGCTATCCCGACCTCCCGCGGG
>RFTM01000605.1 GCA_009923475.1 Gammaproteobacteria bacterium
GCGTGTCGAGCACCTGACCTTCGTCTGCACCACCGACCAGGAGGACGCCGGCCCGAACAACCACTGGATGGCGCCCGCCGAAGCCCACGCCAAGATGCGCGAGCTCTTCAAGGGCTGCATGAAGGGCCGCACGCTCTACGTGGTGCCCTACTGCATGGGCCCCATCGACTCGCCGTACTCGCGCTGCGGTGTCGAGATCACCGATAGTGCATACGTAGTCATCAACATGATCCTGATGACCCGCGCCGGTCGTCCGGCGCTCGAGCGCATCGCGCGCGAGAGCGGCAAATTCGTCAAGGGCCTGCACTCCACCGGCGAGCTCGACCCGAACCGCCGCTTCATCATGCACTTCCCCGAGGAGCTCGCCATCGAGAGCTTCGGCAGCGGCTACGGCGGCAACGCGCTGCTCGGCAAGAAGTGCCATGCGCTGCGCATCGCGAGCTACCAGGCGCGCAACGAGGGCTGGCTCGCCGAGCACATGCTCATCGTCGGCCTCACGAGCCCGCAGGGCGAGACGCACTACGTCGCCGCCGCCTTCCCCTCGGCCTGCGGCAAGACCAACCTCGCGATGCTCATCCCGCCGGGCTCCATGCCGGGCTGGAAGGTCACGACCGTGGGCGATGACATCGCCTGGCTGCATCCGGGCCCCGACGGCCGCCTGTACGCCATCAACCCCGAGGCCGGTTACTTCGGCGTGGTGCCCGGCACCAACCCGAAGACCAACCGCAACGCCTACGAGATGATCCGCCGCAACACGCTGTTCACCAACGTCGCGCTCACCGCCGACGACCAGCCGTGGTGGGAAGGCCTCGAGGAGGGCAAGCCGGTCGTCGACTGGCAGGGCCGCCCCTACGACCCGGCCAACGGCCCGGCCGCGCACCCCAACTCGCGGTTCACGGTGTCGGCCAAGCAGAACCCCAACTACGCCCCCGAGGCCGACAGCCCGCGCGGCGTGCCGCTCTCGGCGATCGTGTTCGGTGGGCGCCGCCGCGGCGTCGCACCCCTCGTCTACGAAGCCCGCGACTGGAACCACGGCGTGCTGGTCGGGGCCTCCGTCGCCTCCGAGACCACCGCCGCCGCC
>RFTM01000606.1 GCA_009923475.1 Gammaproteobacteria bacterium
AGTGGCGTTTTTCGACGAGGATGCGGCGGATGCATGCAGAACGTAACGCGGGCGTGGCGGCGGATGGGCGGCTTCTTGGCGAGGAAGTCGCGGGGACCGCGGGTCGTGTAGTACGGATAGGCGACGGCACCCGTCGGCGGACCAGCCGGCTGCGTGGCCCCATAGTCGCTCGCCGCAAGCGCCGCCCGCTGCAGCGCAGTGTTGGTGACGATGTGGCCGAGATCCGACTCGCCGAGTTCGGCGGCATCGAAACTCAGCGCGCCCTCGCCGCGCGGGCGACCGCGCATGGGCCACACATGCATGCGCTCGTAGGCCACCATCGCAGCGGGCTCGGCAACCAGTGCGTCCCAACCGCCGACAGCGCGCAGGATGCGTTCACTCGCCCGCGACAGCGCGAATACGCGAAGGTCTGGGGTGGGCGCCGCCTCGGCGGACGGCAGCGCACGCTCGAGCAGCAACACCCGCGGCGCCCGGCCCGCCGGTGCATGGCGCAGCAATGCCCCCAAGGTAGCGCCTACGGGGCCGCCGCCAACGATGACGACATCAAACTTTGACTCATCGCGGCCGAGGTTCATGGGTTCGATCTCACGGATGGGATCTCATGCCCGCTTTGCGCCCAGCAAGGGCAGGCCGCGCGCGAGGCGGGGAATCTTGCCAGCGAACCCCCAACTCAAGCGGGACATCGCCTGCTTGGCCGTCGGAGACAGATCGAACAGCAACAGGCCGAGATCCCGCAGCAGCGGCACACCCGGCCGGGAATCACCGAACACTTTGACGAGCCCGTCAGTCAATCGAGTGACGCCGTCGCGATCACTCGCTCGGCGGGTGGCAAACTCGGCAAGCACGGCATCGCTACCGACATCGAGGTCGGGCTCGCCGCGAAGGCGCTCGGCCAGCACCTCGGCGAGCGTCGCGGCATCGCGCAGGCCGAGATTAAAACCCTGTCCCGCGACCGGATGCAGCGCCTGCGCCGCATTGCCGATGAGCGCCACGCGCGGCCCGGTCACGGCACTCGCGCGCGTGAGCTTGAGCGGATAGGCACTGCGTTGCCCGACGCGCTCGAAGCGGCCGATGCGCCAA
>RFTM01000607.1 GCA_009923475.1 Gammaproteobacteria bacterium
AGCACGCCGACCCGGCGGCAGACGACCTGCCCGAGCCATGCGACGACGCCCGCGACCGCCAAGGTCTGCACCGCATCGAGTGTCATCCGGTACTTCTCCGTTGCCGCGAGCTCAAGGATCCGCCAACGCCCGCAAAGGTGCGAACTTCGCCCAAGCCTCCGCCCACTCCGCATCCGCCTCGGAATCGTGCACGATGCCGCCGCCGATGTCCCAACGCGCCTCGCCGTCCCGGGACTGCAGCGAACGGATGACGACGCTGAACTCGGCGTCGCCGTCCGGCTCGATCCAGCCGAGCACGCCGGCGTAGAGACCACGCGGGCCTGCCTCCAACTCGCGGATCATGCGGCAAGCCTCGATCTTGGGGGCGCCGGTCATCGAGCCGGGCGGGAACGCCGCCGCGAAAGCGTCCCAGACATCGAGCCCTTCGCGCAGCTCGCCACGGATCGTCGAGGTCATCTGCGCCACGCTCGCGTAGCGCTCCACCTCGAACAGCGCCGTCGGCCGCACGCTGCCCGGCAGGCACACCCGACCGAGGTCGTTGCGCGCGAGGTCGGCGATCATGACGTTCTCGGCGCGGTCCTTCACCGAAGTCGCGAGCTCGCGCATCGCCACCTCGTCCGATATGCCCTGCCCGAGCCCGCGCGTGCCCTTCATGGGCCGCAGCGACACCGTCCGCCCGCGCAGCGACAGGAAGCGCTCCGGGCTCGCCGACAGCAGCTCGAAGCCGGGCAACGACACCCAGGCCGCATGGTCGACCGGATGACGCGACACCAGCCAGGCGAAGAGCGAGGCCGGATCCGTCGGCGGCGCGAAGCGCACCGGGAACGTGAGACACAACTGGTAAAGACGTCCCGAGGCGATGGCGGCGAGCACGGCCGCGACGGATCGCGCGTGCCAGGACGCCCGTTCGGGCGAGGCCAAGCCCTCGCGCAATCGGAGGTGCGGAGTCGACGCGGGAGCGCCCCACCCGCCGCCTTCCTGACCGCCCGCCGTCGACACCACCTCGCGTGCCGACCAGAGCTGCAACCGCGGCAAGCCGCGCCAATCTCCGTGCACCGGTATCCGGTCGAACTCGGCCGC
>RFTM01000608.1 GCA_009923475.1 Gammaproteobacteria bacterium
CGCCGAGCATCGAGGCACCCGTCAGACCGATGCCGACCCCGCGGCCGATCGGCGACGCGCCGAACGCATTGCCGGGGTTGCGGTCGGTCGATCCCATCGGGCCGCCCGGCATGCTGCCAGGACCGCCTGCTCCGCCTTGCGGCGCGAACGCCGAGGGCGGCGGCGCCAGCTCGGCAGGCGCGGGAGGCGTGATCTGCGAGAACGGGCCGGGCGTGTATGGCCGCCCGGCGGGGTACTGCACAGGCTGCATCTGCGACAGCCACTGCCGCTCCATGCGGTCGTACTCGCGCAGGTACTGGTCGAGGAACTGGCTGTTGGTGGCCGCATTCGGGGTGACCGACGGCGGCGTCGAGAGCAGGCCGTAGACGGGCATCAGCTTGGCCTCGCGATGTTGGTCGAGGCGCGCGGGTTCATGTAGAGCTCGCGCTCCTTCAGCGCCATCTCGGCGGCGAGCTCGGCCTCGCGCAGCTTGATCTCCGCCGCGAGCTTGGCCTGCGCCATCTTGATGTCGTTCGCCGCCTTCGCCTGGTCGGCCTGCACCTTGGCCTGCACCTTCGCCATCTCAAGCTCGGCCGGCGACGGCGGCTTCTCGCCCTGCTGCTGCGCCATCGCCTGCATGTCGATCTGCGACGCGAAGAACTGGCCGCTGTCCTTGAAGCCGGCAAGCTGCACCAGCTGCTTGAGCGTGTTGAGGTACTGATTGGGCGACACGACCGGGTTCTGCAGGCCGAGCTGCTGCAGCAGCTGCTCCTGCTTGCCCAGCACCATCATCAACGCCTGCATGCGCTCCTGCACCTGGCCGGTGCCCAGCCCGACATTCACGCTCACGTCGTACTCGGTTTTCCAGTTCCGCGGGTCCATCGGCACGAACTTGCCGCGCAGGCGGATGATCTTCGGGCGGTTCTCGTACTTGGTCGCCAGATGCAGCAGCCCCTTGAACAGCGCGCGCATACCGGTCTCGGCGAACACGCGAGCGATCATCTCGATCTTGCCCTGCGACGCCGACATCTGCGCCTGCACCGCGATCGCGGTGGTCGACTGCAGCTTGTCCGCGTCGAGGCCCATCGACGCCCGGTTGA
>RFTM01000609.1 GCA_009923475.1 Gammaproteobacteria bacterium
CGGCCTGCCACCTCGACGATCTCGCGGTGTTGCTCATCAACCGGCACGAGAGCGTCGCGCGACGGAACTTCGACCTCGCCCATGAGCTGTTCCACGCGTTGAGCTGGGATGCGCTGCGCCCCGCGCCCCGAGAATCCGCGGCGATCGACGGCGTGCGTCCCGTCAAGCGCGTCGAGCAACTCGCCGACAACTTCGCCGCGGCGCTGCTCATGCCGCGTGCCTCGCTGGAAACCCTCATCGACCGTTCCCGCGTCACGGACATCGATCATCTCCGCGACGCGGCGGAGGTGCTGCGAGTCGCACCGGTATCGCTCGCTTGGCGCCTCTTCAACCTCCGCCTCATCGATGAGCCGACGCGGCAGCAGCTCGCCCGCGAGCGCCAGCGTCCGGTCGCCGACGATGTTCCGCCGAAGTTCTCGCGGACGTTCGTCGAGATGCTCCATGAAGCGCTCGACCGCGGCGAGATCTCCGCTCGTAAAGCCGCGGGATCGATGGACCTCGACCTCGGCGGCTTGCGCACGCTCTTCGCCGAGCATGGACGGCCCGCGCCCTTCGACCTCTGAGGCCCGCCATCATGGCGCGCGTCCGGGTGTTCGTGGACACCAACGTCATCCTCGAGGCGTTCCGTACCGGATGCTGGACGGCGATCGCCGATCACTATGCCGTAGAGACCGTCGAGCGCTGTCTCGAGGAGACGCTCACCGGTGACCCTGCCGATCCGCGCCGTATCCATGTGCAGGCCTCCGCGCTGAACGGCGGACTCGCCGCATGCCACACCGTCGGGCGCCGCGAAATCGCCATGCTCATCGCAGACCACCCGCGTTGCCTGACCCTCGATGCCGGCGAGCAGCACCTCTGCGCGTATCTCTACGCCCACCGCCTGCTGCCATCGACCGCCATCGTCGTCGCGACCGCCGACAAGGCCGCCCTCATCGCCACACACCGCCTGGGATGGCTCGACTGCGCTATCTCATTGGAAGAACTCGCCCGCACCGCAGGTGTCGCGCGCCAACCGCTGGAGTCCCTTCGCCAACAGCACCGCGCCGCTTGGCTCGACCAGATCAAGACCCGCATCCGGC
>RFTM01000610.1 GCA_009923475.1 Gammaproteobacteria bacterium
CCACACGCTCGTGCGGCTGCCCGCGCAGATCCCCGACCATGTGTTGCGGCATCTGGCGGACATCGTGGTGCGCGGCCGGCCGCTCGCGATCCAGCGCGTGGCGGCGTACAAGGGCCACGGAAAGGGTGCCGGGAAGGGCCCGGGCAAGGGTCGCCGGAAGGGCGATTGACACCGCGAGGGCGGC
Organism: Gammaproteobacteria bacterium; assembly: GCA_009923475.1. Taxonomy (GTDB): domain Bacteria; phylum Pseudomonadota; class Gammaproteobacteria; order Steroidobacterales; family Steroidobacteraceae; genus UBA964. The sequence continues at coordinate 185 of RFTM01000610.1, forward strand.
GGTTTCTCATTGCCGCATGAGATCGCAGCTCGCGGAGACAGCCCGGCAGACGCTCGCCGAAGAGGTCCGGCGCATGACGCCCGAGGCGCGTCTTGCGGCCTTCCTGGCGCATAACGAACTGATGGCGCAGCTCCGTGCTGCGGGCGAGGTGCGCGGGACGCCGCCGGACCCGGTTCCGACCCGTGCGGGCTAGCGCGGGCGGCCAGTCGGCCCTCCTGATGGCCGATGTCGCCGAAGTGGTGACCGGCAGAGGTCTCCGCTACGCCGTCATCGGCGCCATGGCGGCGGCGTTCCACGGCGTCGTCCGTGCCAGTCTGGACGCCGATGCCTTGGTGTCGCTGCAGATCCGCGAGGCAGAGTCCCTGCGCAAAGCGCTCGCCGACGCCGGCTATCGAGCCGTGCTGCGGGTCGGCGATCTGGAGGATCCGATCCCCGGCCTGATCGAGGTGACGGACGCGCACGGTAACCGCGTCGACCTGTTGGTCGGACTGCGGGGGATGGATCCCGACCTGCTCGGGCGGACCACCCAGGTGTCGCTCGCTGGATCGCCGCTCGAGATCGTCGGCCGCGAGGACTTCATCGCGCTCAAGGCGTTCGCGGGTGGTCCGGTCGACCTGGAGGATGCCCGGGCCGTCATCGCCCAACGGGAGAGGTCGCTCGACCTCGATCTGCTGCGCCGGCTGGCGCGACGCTTCGGAAGTTCGACCGCCCAGCTCGTCGAGGACTTGATCGCCGGACGCTGACAGCCGCACGGCCGGGTGCCGAAGATATCGCGCTGGTATTGCGTGGTCGCCCCGCGCTATGGTCGGCGCATGAACCGCAAAGTGCTTCTCGCCGTCGTCCTCGTCGCGGTTCTCGCTGCGGTCACGGGTGTCCGCACCCAGCAGGAGAAGGC
>RFTM01000062.1 GCA_009923475.1 Gammaproteobacteria bacterium
AGCGCTTCTCCGATTCCTTCCAGGCCTACCGGATGACCTGGCGCAGCTACGTCGACTGCGTGCAGCGCTGCAAGCTCTACGACTTCGCGAACCATGCCTGGCTCGACTTCCGCGGCCAGGTCACCTCGCGGGTGCCGCTGGACGCAGTCGACGTAGCTGCGCCAGGTCATCCGGTAGGCCTGGAAGGAATCGGAGAAGCGCTCTTCGAGCACCGCCTGCGCCCGTCGCAAGGAATACATCGGGATGCGCGGGTTCAGGTGATGGGCGTTGTGCTCCATGATGTTGTGCAGCAGGCGGTCGATGCCGAGCGGGAAGCGCACGCGCACCGTCGCCGAAAGATAGGCCCGGTGCCGCTGCCACTCATGGCGCTTCTGGAACCAGGCGATCTTGGGATGCGTGTGGTGCACGAACACCACGAAGCCCATCACAACGTTCCAGAGCGCGAACGGGATGATGACGGCGAGCGCCAGCAGCAGCCAGAAGTTCTGCCCGGTCTCGAAGGACACGGCCGCCACCACGGCGACCCACGCGGCCATGCCGGCGGTGACGAGCACGCTGTCCCACTGGTACTTGGCGCGGCTCGCGCCGATCTGGCGGCGGGTCGCGAAGTAGAGCTTCTTCCACCAGAGCTCAAGGAAGTAGTAGAGACCCCAGCCCGCGCCGCTGCGGTAGATGCGCTCGAGCACGCGGCGGTATCGCGGCAACGCGTCGAACTCTTCCTTGGAGTACGGCGCCCAGACCTGGTCGCGGCCCTTGAGGTTGTTGAAACCGTGGTGCGCCACGTTGTGGCCGACGTCCCAGAGGCTGAACGCGGTCATGGAGGGCAGGAATGCCACCCGCCCGAAGATGTCGTTGAGCAGTCGGCTCTTGAAGAACGAGCCGTGGCAGGCATCGTGCCCGATCAGGAACAGCCGCACGATGCCGGCGGTGACCACCAGCGATCCGAGGAGCTTGAGCCACAACGGCGTCGTGGCGATCACGAGCGCCACCCCGCCCGCGAACAACGCGAGGTCGAAGGCGAGCGCCGCCAGCGGCCGCAGCGTGCCGGCGTTCTCGAACGCGAGCAGCAGCGCCTTGCGGCTGGTGGTCGCCGACGGGTCGGCCTGCGGGGGTCCCAATGATTCCATCTAAAGCGTCCTCTCGGGTCGGATGCACAGGGCGGGAGCCCGCCGGACTATACCCGAACCCCTCATGAGCCGCCCGACCACCTGCCTTGACACCCGCTGCCTTAACATATCCGTCATGACCTTCCGATCGCCGCCGGAGGCGGACGAGGCCTCCTCGATCCGGGTGCTGTTGCCGGTGCTCACCGGGGACGAGCGTGACGCCGCGCTCGAGACCGGCCGCGCGCTGGTGTCCGGCGCGCGCGGACGCGCGGCGGACCGCCCCTACCTCGACGCCTTCCTCCAGGAATTCGGCCTCTCCAACCAGGAGGGCATCGCCCTCATGTGCCTCGCCGAGGCCTTGCTGCGCATCCCGGACGACGATACGGCGGACCAGCTGATCGCCGAAAAGCTGGCGGCTGGCGATTGGGACGCGCATGCGGGCCGCTCCCAGTCGCTGTTCGTCAACGCCTCGACCTGGGGGCTGATGCTGACCGGACGGCTCGTCGAGCTGCCGGGCGAACTGCAGCGCGGCGATGCCGGAGGCTGGCTGCGCGGCCTCACGCAACGCGCCAGCGAGCCCATCGTGCGGCAGGCGCTGCGTCGCGCCATGAAGATCATCGGCGGCGAGTTCGTGGTCGGCCGCGACATCGGCGAGGCGCTCGCCCGTTGCCGACAGGAACCCGCGCTGGCGCTCTGTTCCTTCGACATGCTCGGCGAGGGCGCGCGCACCGATGCCGACGCGGAGCGATACGCCGACGCCTACGCCGGCGCGATCGAGGCCATCGCGCGCGCGCGGGACCGGCAGGGCCCGCCGCATGCCGGCCACACCATCTCCATCAAGCTGTCGGCGCTCGATCCGCGCTACTCGGCGCTGCAACGCGGGCGCACCCTGGCGCGGCTGCTGCCGCGCGCCCAGGAACTCGCCCGCCTCGCGGCGCGGCACGGCCTCGGCCTGACGATCGACGCCGAGGAGCAGGATCGCCTCGAGCTCTCGCTCGAGCTCGTCGAGGCGCTGCTGCTCGACCCCCTCACCCGCGACTGGCCGGGCCTCGGCCTTGCGGTGCAGGCCTACGGCCGTCGCGCGCCCGCCGTGATCGACCACCTCGTGGGGCTTGCCGGCGCGGCGCGCCGGCCGCTCGCGGTGCGGCTCGTCAAGGGCGCCTACTGGGACAGCGAGATCAAGCGCGCGCAGGAACGCGGCCTCGCCGCCTATCCCGTCTACACGCGCAAGGTCTCGACCGACGTGGCGTGGCTCGCCTGCGCGCGGCGGTTGTTCGCGGCGGCGCCGCTCGTCTATCCGCAGTTCGCGACGCACAACGCGCACGGCATCGGCGCGGTGCTCGCGATGCGTCCGCGAGGCGCGGCGATGGAGTTCCAGCGCCTGCATGGCATGGGCGGACTGCTGTACGACGAGGCGCAGCGCAGCATCGAGGGGTTCCCGCCGGTGCGCGCTTACGCGCCGGTCGGCCCGCACGCCGACCTGCTCGCCTATCTGGTGAGGCGCCTGCTCGAGAACGGCGCCAACACCTCCTTCGTCAACCGTTTCATGGACGAGCGCGTGCCGGTCGAGCAGGTGGTCGCCGACCCGGAGTCGCAGCTCGCCGGCGTCGGCGACGAGCTCGCCCATCCGGGCATCCCCTTGCCGCCCGCGCTCTACCGCACGGCGCGCCGGAACTCGCACGGGGTCGATCTCGGGCGGGCGGCCGAGCTCGAGGCCCTGCGCGCGACGCTGGGGCGCGACGGCCCGCTCGCCGGGATCGCGCGCGGACCGCTGCCGGCCTTCGCCACGGCCACCGAAGTGGAGGCCGCTTTTGCCGCCGCGGCGCGCGCCTTCACCGCCTGGTCGCGCCGCACGGTCGACGAGCGCGCCACCTGTCTCGAGCGCGCGGCCGATGCGCTCGAGGCGCAACGCGACCGCTTCCTGGCCCTGCTGGCGCACGAGGCCGGCAAGACGGCCGGTGATGCCATCGCCGAGGTCCGCGAGGCCGTCGACTTCTGCCGCTACTACGCGGCCGAAGGGCGTCGCCTGCAAAGCGCCCCGGTCGTCCTCGACGGGCCCACGGGCGAGTCGGATTCCCTGGAGCTCGTGCCGCGGGGCGTCTGGGCCTGCATCAGCCCCTGGAACTTCCCGCTCGCCATCTTCGCAGGGCAGGTCGTCGCGGCGCTGGTCACCGGCAACACCGTGGTCGCCAAGCCCGCCGAGACCACGCCGCGCGTGGCGCTCGCCTTCGGCGCGCTGCTGCACGAAGCCGGCATCCCGCGGGACGCGCTCGCGGTGCTGCCGATGGTCGGCCGCGAGTTCGGCGACAGCGCACTCGCCCACCCCGCCCTCGCCGGCGTCGTGTTCACCGGCTCGACCGCCACCGGCCGCTGGCTCAACCGCGCGCTCGCCGCGCGCGACGGCGCGATCCTGCCGCTGATCGCCGAGACCGGCGGCATCAACGCCATGATCGTCGACTCCACGGCGCTGCCCGAGCAGGTCGTCGACGATGCCATCGCCTCCGCTTTCGGCAGCGCGGGACAGCGCTGCTCGGCGCTGCGGCTGCTGTGCCTGCAGGACGAGATCGCCGACCGGGTCATCGAGATGCTCGAGGGCGCCATGGACACGCTGGTCGTGGGCGATCCTGCCGATCTCGCGGTCGATGTCGGCCCGGTGATCGACACCGCCGCCGCGGACGGCCTGCGCGCGCATGTCGCCGCGATGCAGGCCGCCGGCGCGCGGCTGCGCAAGGAGGCGGCGCTGCCCTCCTCCGCCGAGCTCGACCGGTTGATGCGCGAGGCGGGCATAGCGCCCGCCCGCTTCTTCGCACCCACGCTGCTCGAGATCGACCACGCGTCGGCGCTCGATCGCGAAGCCTTCGGCCCGGTGCTGCATGTGCTGCGTTGGCGGTCCAGGGAGCTGCCCGCGCTCCTCGAGGCCTTGCGCGCCAACGGCTACGGCCTGACGCTGGGCGTGCAGACGCGGCTCGACGGCACGCGCGATGCGGTGTACGCGGGCTCGGTCGCGGGCAATGTCTACGTGAACCGCAACATGATCGGCGCGGTGGTCGGCGTGCAGCCCTTCGGCGGCACGGGCCTCTCCGGTACCGGACCGAAAGCCGGCGGGCCGCATTACCTCACGCGCTTCGTCACCGAGCGCACGCTGACCGTCAACACCACCGCGACCGGCGGCAACACCGCGCTGCTGAGCCTCGGCTGATCGGCTCCGGCTGAGCGGCCCCCTTCGGGCGAGGCAAGGGCTAGCGTCCGGCGAGAGCCTGCCGGGCCGCGCGCACGATGCTCGCGCGGTCGACCTCGAAGTAGGCGCGCAGGGCGGCTCGGGTGTCGCTGCGCCCGAAGCCGTCGGTGCCGAGCGCGATGAAGCGCCGCCCCGGCAGGTGGCTCGCGATCATCTGCGGCACGGCGCGCACATAGTCGGTGGCGGCCACGATCGGCGCGCCGCCGGACAGGCACTCGTCGATGTGGCTGCGGCGCACGGGGCCCGTCGCCGCGGTCGCGGCCGACGCCGCGAGCCGCGCCTCGCGCTCCGCCGCGGCCGCATCACGCGCCAGCTCGCTGAAGCTGGTCACGCTCCAGACCTCGCAGGCGATGTCTTCGCCCGCCAGCGACTCCGCCGCGGCGATCACCTCGCGCAAGATCGCCCCCGAGCCGAGCAAGCGCAGCTGCGGCTCGCCCGGCGGCCCGTACACGCCGTAGCGGTACATGCCGCGCAGCACACCCTCGGCGGCGCCTTCCGGCAACGACGGCTGCGGGTAGTTCTCGTTCATCATCGTGATGTAGTGGAACTCGTCGATGCCCTCCTCGAGCATGCGCCGCGCGCCGTGCTCGAGGATCACCGCGAGCTCGCCCGCGAACGCCGGATCCCAGGCGCGGCAGTTCGGGATGGTCGAGGCGACGAGATGGCTGGAGCCGTCCTGGTGTTGCAACCCCTCGCCGCCGAGCGTGGTGCGTCCGGCCGTCGCGCCGAGCAGGAAGCCGCGCGCGCGCTGGTCGGCCGCGGCCCAGATGAGGTCGCCCACGCGCTGGAAGCCGAAGATCGAGTAGTAGATGTAGAACGGCAGCAGGGCCATGCCTTGCGTGCTGTAGGCCGTCGCCGCCGCCACCCACGAAGACAAGGCACCCGCCTCGGTGATGCCCTCCTCCAGGAGTTGCCCGTCGCGCGCCTCGCGGTAGGAGAGCAGCGAGCCGGCGTCCTCCGGCTGGTAGAGCTGCCCGACGGGCGAGTAGATGCCGATCTGCCGGAACAGGCTCGCCATGCCGAAGGTGCGCGCCTCGTCGGCGACGATGGGCACGATGCGCGGCCCCAGCGTCTTGTCCTTGAGGAGATTGCCGAGCAGGCGGACGAACGCCATGGTCGTCGACATCTCCTTGCCGTCGGCCGCGGTCGCGAACGCGCCCCAGGACCCGAGCGGCGGCACGGCGAGCGGTGGCGCCGTGCGGCGACGGCGCGGCATCGGCCCGCCTAGCGACGCGCGCCGCTCCGCGAGGTAGCGCATCTCGGCGCTGTCGGCGGGCGGCTTGTAGAACCTGAGCTCGGCGACGTCGGCGTCGGAGATCGGCAGGTTGAAGCGGTTGCGGAACTCGAGCAGCGCCTCGACGTCGAGCTTCTTCTCCTGGTGCGCCGTCATGCGCGATTCGCCCGCGCGGCCCATGCCGTAGCCCTTCTTGGTCTTGGCGAGGATGACGGTGGGGCGGTCGCTGTGCGCGCGTGCCGCGGCGAACGCCGCATAGAGCTTGCGGAAATCGTGGCCGCCGCGCTTCAGCGCGTCGATCTCGGCGAGCGACATGTGCGCGACCAACGCGCGCAGCTCCGGGTCGAGGCCGAAGAACTTCTCCTGGTTGTAGGCGCCGTCGTTCGCGCCCAGGGTCTGGTACTGCCCGTCGACCGTCGTCGCGAAGGCGCGCAGCAGCGCATGGTTCTGGTCGCGCGCGAACAGCGGGTCCCAGTCCGACCCCCACAGCACCTTGATGACGTTCCAGCCGGCGCCCGTGAACAGCGCCTCCAGCTCCTGGATGATCTGGCCGTTGCCGCGCACCGGCCCGTCGAGCCGCTGCAGGTTGCAGTTGATGATGAAGGTGAGGTTGTCGAGCTTCTCGCGCGCGGCCAGCGTCAGCGCGCCGATGGATTCCGGTTCGTCCATCTCGCCGTCGCCGAAGATGCCCCATACGCGCTGCGCATCCGTGTCGGCGAGGCCGCGGTCACGCAGGTAGCGCAGGAAGCGCGCCTGATAGATGGCGTTGATCGGGCCGATGCCCATCGACCCGGTCGGGAACTGCCAGAAGTCCGGCATCAGCCAGGGGTGCGGATAGGACGACAGGCCCTTGCCGCCGGTCTCCTGCCGGTAGTTCGCGAGCTGCTCCTCCGACAGCCGCCCCTCGAGGAAGGCGCGCGCGTAGATGCCGGGCGCCGAGTGCGGCTGGAAATAGACGAGGTCGCCGCCACCGGGCGCATCAGGACCCCGGAAGAAATGGTTGAGGCCGGTCTCGAAGATCTCGGCCGCCGAGGCGTAGGTCGCGACATGCCCGCCGAGCTCGCCGTAGGCCTTGTTGGCGCGCACCACCATCGCGAGCGCGTTCCAACGCATGAGGGAGGTCAGGCGCTCCTCGAGCGCCACGTCGCCCGGATGCACCGCCTGCTCGCCGAGCGGGATGGTGTTCTGGTAGGCCGAATACGGCATCACGTGGGCGACGACGCCCAACTGCTGCGCCTCCTGCTCGAGCTGCGTGAGCAGGAAGAGGCCCCGCTCGCGGCCGCCCGCGGCGACGGCGGCGCGCAGCGCCTCCAGCCATTCGCGGGTCTCTTCGGGGTCGGTGTCGGGCAGTGTCGGCGTCATGGCGCGGGATTCTACCGCGCCGCGCCCCGCCACCCGTAAATCGCCATGCCGGCGAGCATCGCCGCGACGAACAGGACCGCCTTGGGTTCGAGCATGGCGGCGGCCACCAACGCCGGTCCGGGGCAGAAACCCGCCAGTCCCCAACCCGCGCCGAACAGCAGCGCGCCCGCGACGAGCCGACGGTCGATGTCGCCCGGTTCCGGCAAGTGCAGCGCGCCGCCGAGGAAAGTGGCTGTGCGCCGACGCGCGAGCGCGAAAGCGCCGAGACCCACCACCACGGCGCCGCCCATCACGAGCGCCAACGACGGGTCCCACACACCCGCGATGTCGAGGAACCCCTGCACCTTGCCGGGGTCGGTCATGCCCGACAGCAGCAGACCCAGACCGAAGAGGAGACCGACCAGGAACTCGCTGACACGGTGGATCATGACGCATGCCTCAGCAGGAAGACGGTGACGAAGCCGGCGGCCATGAACGAGATCGTGGCGACGAGCGAGCGCGGCGAGAGCCGCGAGAGCCCGCAGACGCCATGCCCGCTGGTGCAACCCGACCCGAGCCGCGTGCCGTACCCGACCAGCAGCCCGGCAGCGATGAGCGTCAGCGTCCCGGCGGCGATGCGCGGCGGGGCGGGCACGCCGGCCGGCCACAGGCCACCACCCGCGAGGGCCTTCGCCGCGAGCGGCGACAGCAGCAGTCCTGCGAGGAAAGCGAGCCGCCAGGCGCCCCCGTCGCGCGCAGCGGAGAACAGTCCGCCGACGATGCCGCTGATGCCGAGGATGCGGCCGTTGACGAGGATGAAGGCGGCTGCGGCGAGGCCGAGCAGCACGCCGCCCCCGAGCGACAGCCAAGGCGTGAAATGGGCCCAGTCGATGTGCATGGAGAGGCCTCCGGTCAGCGCCTGCCGGCGCAGAACTGTTCGTGGAGCGTGCCGATGACCGCGAGCGCCTGCCGGCTGGCGAGCCGATAGTGGATCCGCCGCCCGTCGCGGCGCGTCGCCACGAGCCTCAGGCCGCGCAGCACCGTCAACTGCTGTGACAGCGTCGGCTGGACGATGTCGAGCGAGGCCTCCAGCTCGCCGACGCTGCGCTCCCCTTCCGACAGCAGGCAGAGGATGGACAGCCGGTCGGGATTGGCCAAGGCCTTCAGCAGCGCGCAGGCCCGGTCCGCGGAACGGCGCAGGGCGGACAGGCGCGCGGGCCCGGATCTGGCGGTCTTGATCGGCATCTTG
>RFTM01000611.1 GCA_009923475.1 Gammaproteobacteria bacterium
CCGCCGCAGCGCCATCCGACGGCGGCACCGCGCCGGCGACGGCCGGCGTTCCGGCTGCGGCCGAGGCTCCCGGCGCGGGCGGGATCGGCGCGCTCGCCGCGAGGCCGACCGGCAGTCCGCGCTGCTCGAGGATCTCGCGGTGGCGCGTGGCGGTCCGGTCGCGGTACACGCCGTCGACCGGCAAGCCGAGCAGCAGCTGCAGGTCGCGCACGGCCTGGCCGCGCTGCAGCCAGCGGAAGCGCTGCGTCAACAGGCTCTCGGGAGTGAACATCATGAGCGTCGGACGGCCGACGGTCTTCAGGCATCCCCAACCGCTGAAGCCCACCGGGCGCTCGAAGCGCCCGTCGGGCCGCATCCAGCCCTGGGTGGAGATGCGGTTGGCGACGATGATCTGCTGCGCCGGCGTCGCGAGGTCGGGCGTCGACGCGAACTCGCGCCCGCCCCACTGGCCCCAACTGCCGACATAGATGCCGAGACCGCCGGAGTATTCGCCGCCGTTCTGCCAGTTGTTGCCCGTCTCGCAGCGCGCGATCGCCTGCCAGAACGAGTCCGGTGCCATCGGCCGGGTGTGCCGCACCAGCGACGGCGAGTAGTCCTCGGGCTCGGTCGCTTCCGGCATGACGGGCGCGAGCAGCTGCTGCGGCTCAGGCTTTTCTGGCGGCGGCGCCTTGCTGAAATCCCCGGCCGCGACCACCGCCGCCACGAACGCGCGCATCCCCGCGCCGGTGAGGTGCACGCCGTCCTGCACGAAGTATTCGGGCTTCGGATCCGCGATGCCGTGCCAATCGATGAGCACGGCGTTCGGGTACTGCGGCACGACCGTGGCCAGCAGCTTGTTGTTCGCCGGCATCCAGCGCCGCGGCACGCGCGAGTTCATGACCAGCACCCGCTCGCGGTCGCGCAGGAGCTCGAGCATCGCGCGCAGCTGCCGCTCGGTGATGTAGCCGTTGGTGCCGAGGTGGATGAGCACCTTCGGGCGCAGCTCGCCGGCGGCGCGGATGCGCTGCAGCATCGCGAGCACGTCGGCGGCCTGCCAGCCGACCGTGGCGTAGACCGCCGCGCCGTCGATGCCGCGC
>RFTM01000612.1 GCA_009923475.1 Gammaproteobacteria bacterium
TCGTGCGCGACCGACACCGGACGCTGCAGCGACAACAGGCCGTCAAGGCGCAGATAGCCGCCGTAGGACAGGTCCGCGTCCCAATGGATGGCCTGGTCGGAAAGGTCGACCGCCGAGGCGGGACGCTGTTCGTCGCCGGACATGGCTTCCTCGGAACAAGACCGGTATCAGATCGAGGGTACGCCCGGGCATGGCATAATCCATCTCATCATTTGAAAGACGACATTGAATATCTTTCAACATGCCCCGTCTCGAACTCCGCCACCTCGCCACCCTGCGCGCCATCGCCGGAGCCCGCACGCTCGCGGACGCCGCCATGCACGAGATCGCCCGCGGCAATCCGGGCCTCGCCTTCAAGATGCTCTCTCGCGTGTCGCGCATCCAGGCACAGCTCACCGAGTCCTGGGCGGTGCTGTCCACCATGACGCCGGCGGACTACAGCTCGTTCCGTTCGGCGCTCGGCCAGAGCTCCGGGTTCCAGTCGTACCAGTATCGCCAGCTCGAGTTCATGCTCGGCAACAAGAACCCGGCGATGGTGCGCGTGCATCGCGACAATCCGGCTGCGCTGCAGGAGCTGGAGCGGGTGCTGCGCGAGCCCAGCGTCTACGACCTCTCGCTGCGGCTGCTGCATGCGCAGGGCTTGCGCTTGCCGGCCGACGTGTTGGAGCGCGATTTCTCCGTGCCCTACGCCGCCCGCCCCGAGGTGGAGCGCGCCTGGGCCGAGGTGTACCGCGATTCGGCGCGGTATTGGGACCTCTATGAACTCGCGGAGAAGCTGGTGGACGTCGAGCACCAGTTCCAGGTCTGGCGCTTCAGCCACATGAAGACCGTCGAGCGTATCATCGGCCATCGGCGCGGCACCGGCGGCACCAGCGGCGTCTCGTATCTGGTGCGTGCGCTGGACCTGCGTTTCTTCCCGGAGCTGTGGAGCGTGAGGACCTCGATATGAGCGGCCGTCGGATCTGGGACATCTCGCAGACGCTGCGCCCGGACCTGCCGGTCTGGCCCGGCGATGTGCGCTTCGCCTGCGCGGTCACCGCCGCGGTCTCGGCCGGGTCCACCGTCA
>RFTM01000613.1 GCA_009923475.1 Gammaproteobacteria bacterium
CGGCCTGCAGTACGGCCGCACCTACACGACGCCCGAAGAGCTCGCCACGCTGAACTACGGCGCGCTGCTGCTCTGCGTCGACCAGGACCTCGACGGGACCGGCAAGATCGCGGCGCTCGTGCTCGTCTGGATCTACCTCTTCTGGCCGGCGCTCATCAGCGCCGGCCGCGTCGGCCGCTTCATGACGCCGCTGGTGCGGGCGTACCCGGTCGCGGCGCCCCGCGCGGGCCCCGGCCGAGGGGCGCCCCCGGTCGAGTTCTACTACGAGGAGGAGCTGGCGCGCTGGCTCGCCGAGGACCCGGCGCGGGCGGGCACGCACCGCATCAAGTACTACAAGGGCCTCGCGACGCACGACGAGGACGAGGTCGAGCGGATGTTCGCCCCCGAGGCGTTCAGGCGCAGCATCTACACGTACACGATGGACGAGACGGCCAAGCGCCTCTTCGAGGTCTACTTCGGCGCCGAGCCCGCGCTGCGCAAGGCCGCGCTGGTGACGCCGGTCGCCCACCTCACCCACGCGGAGGCGTGCGAGCTGCACCGCCGCCGCGAGATCCCGCTGGGCCGCGTGCAGTTCGACGTCGACACGAAGTCCTACAAGAACGACGCGATCAAGCGCCAGATCTCGGGCGGGCCCGACGGCCTGAACCCGGCCCGCCGCAAGATCCTGATGGGCGCGATGCTGCGCTTCGGCGGCGAGGCGGCGGCGAAGGAGCTCAAAATATTCCAGCTTGGCGGGTTCGTGGCCGACAAGTGCTTCTACCACCACGGCGACGCCTCCCTCAACGGGACGATCGTCTACATGGCCCAGTCCTACGCCGGCGCGCGGCGCTACCCCTGGCTGACGGGCGTCGGCCAGTTCGGCAGCCGCCACGGCGACAAGGCCGGCTCGGCGCGATACATCAGCGTGAGGCTGAGCCCGCTGACGAAGGTCGCCTTCCCGCCCGCCGACCGCTGGCTCCTGCCCTACGTCTTCGAGGACGGCGAGCGCGCCGAGCCGCAGTACTTCGTCCCGGTCGTCCAGATGGCGGCGCTCGAGTCGTACAAGATCGTGAGCGAGGGCTGGAAC
>RFTM01000614.1 GCA_009923475.1 Gammaproteobacteria bacterium
CGCGGCGCGCGAGGGCGGCCCGATGCTGCACCACGCGGCGGAGCAGTGGACGCGCTCGACGCAGTGCGAGGCCGTCGCGGTCCTGCTCGGCCAACTGACCGAGGCCGCGCTCATCGCGCACGGCGTCGACTCCGACCTGTACGCGGAGTTCGCATGAGCCTCGGACGCTACGACCGGAAGGGACCGGCCAAGAAGGGCGCGAACGAGCACCTGCTCCGGCTCGGCGAGCGGGTGCGGATGCTGCGCGAGCGGCTCGACATCGACCAGGCCACGCTCGCTGAGCGGTGCGCCAAGACGCAGCCGTGGGTGAGCCGGCTCGAGAATGGCCGGCTGGACCTGCACCTGACGAGCCTGTTCGACTTGGCCAAGGCCCTGCGGTGCTCGATGGTCGAGCTGCTCGCATGGTGAAGCCCGACGCCATCGTGCGCGAGCGGAGGATCCGCGAGACTCTCGCAGCCGTGCTCGCAGACGCGAAGGCCCGGGGCTTGCTGGCCGAGGTCCGCGACGAGCTCGGCCGGCACTACGTCCTGATCGGCGGCGAGATCGAAGCCGTCGTGGGCGTATGGCCGGCCGAGCACCGGCCGGGCATCGTCGTCGAGGCCCGCCGCGCGGACGGCAAGCGGCCGTGGCGGCCCTCGAGCCCCGACAAGACTTGACATGGCCGGCCGGTTCGACTACGGCTGGCCTACGCATAGCCTACGGGCGGGCGGCTTCGGCCGCACGGAGGCAGCGACCTGCGGCGGTTCTCTGTTCTTCTCCTCTGCTGGGTCTCTGCGAGCCGGGTTCGACTCCCGGCCCGCCCTTGTCTCTGTCCTGTCAAGCGAAAGGCGAGTGAGCATGTACGACGAAGGGCCCCGGCGTCCGACGCCGGTCGAGATCGAGGATGAGCTGCGCCGGCTGGCGGCGAGCCAGCAAACGCTGGCCCCGCGCCGGACGGTGGCCGAGGCATCGCAGCCGTGGCGAGCCAAGAGCCCTGCGGTGGTGCTGCGGGCCGATGGCCGCTACGGCGTGGCGGCGCACCAGGGCGCGGCGCGCGGTCGGGACATCGCGGGCTCGGCCGGCGCG
>RFTM01000615.1 GCA_009923475.1 Gammaproteobacteria bacterium
GCGGTCTCGACCACGCCCTTCACCTCGCTCGAGACGAGTTTGTCCTTGGTCTGCGAGGAGAACTTCGGGTCCGGCAGTTTGACCGAGAGGATGGCCGTGAGGCCCTCGCGCGCGTCGTCGCCCGTGGTCGGGACCTTCTCGCGCTTGGCGATGCCTTCTTTTTCGATGTAGTCGTTGAGCGTGCGCGTGAGCGCGGCGCGGAAGCCCGAGAGGTGCGTGCCGCCGTCCTTCTGCGGGATGTTGTTCGTGTAGCAGAACATGGACTCCGCGTAGGAGTCGTTCCACTGCATCGCGACCTCGACGCCGATCGGCCCTTCCTGGGTGCGGAACCAGAACACGCGCTCGTGGATCGCGCTCTTGGCGCGGTTGAGGTGCGTGACGAAGGCCTGCAGGCCGCCCGCGTGCTCGAAGGTCTCGACCTTGCCGTCGCGCTCGTCCGTGAGGTCGATGCGCACGCCGGAGTTGAGGAAGGAGAGCTCGCGCAGCCGCTTGGCGAGGATGTCGTAGTCGAACTGGATGTTCGTGAAGATCGTCGGCGAGGGCTTGAAGCGCACGCTGGTGCCGGTGCGGTCGGTGGTGCCGACCACGGCGAGCGGCGCGACCGGCTCGCCGAGACGGTATTCCTGCGTGTGCAGCTTGCCGTCGCGGTGGATGGTGAGGTGCAGCACATCGGAGAGCGCGTTGACCACCGAGACGCCGACGCCGTGCAGACCGCCCGAGACCTTGTAGGAGCTGTCGTCGAACTTACCGCCCGCGTGCAGCACCGTCATGATGACTTCGGCGGCGGAGCGGCCTTCTTCGGCGTGGATGTCGACCGGGATGCCGCGGCCGTTGTCTTCGACGGTGACGGATTCGTCGGCGTGGATGGTGACCGTGACCCGATCGCAGTGGCCGGCGAGCGCTTCGTCGATGGAGTTGTCGACGACCTCGAACACCATGTGGTGCAGGCCGGTGCCGTCATCGGTGTCGCCGATGTACATGCCAGGGCGCTTGCGGACCGCATCGAGGCCCTTCAAGACCTTGATTTTGCTTGAGTCGTAGACTTCCGGTTCGGTCATGCC
>RFTM01000616.1 GCA_009923475.1 Gammaproteobacteria bacterium
GACGGTGTTGGTCACCTGCAGCATGGCACCCGGCGCGGAGGTGCCGATGCCCACCTTGCCCTCGTCGGTGATACGCAGACGCTCCGCGCCGTTGGTGGCGAAGGTGATGGCGTTGATGCCCCCGGCCGAGAGCGAGATGCCGCCAGCGCCCGCACCGGTGGTGGCGAGCGAGAGGCCGCTCGTGGAGGAGACGGAGGGCGTGGTGACGCTGCTGCTCGCCGCCACGGTGGAGGCGTTGAGCGAGGTGAAGCTGCCGGCGCCGGGCGAACTCGCGCCGATGGTGACGCCGTTCAGGCTGCCGCCCGAGACGGCGACGGAGCCGATGCTGAAGGTCCCCGTCGTGCCGTCGAGGATGGCGCGCACCGTACCGTTCGTCGCGAGGCGCAGGGACCGCGTGTCGGTGGTGCCGAGGAAACTGCCGCCCGCCGGCGAGCCGATGTTGCCGGTGCTGTTGACGCCCGCGTTGCCGGCGAGCAGCCAGGTGTTCTCGTTGGACAGCTGCGAGAACGCGATCTGCGAGAACTGGCCGCTGCCGTTGGCGATGACGACGCGGTCGTAGCCCGCCGGCGTCAGGTTGTTGGGTGAGCCGGCGCCGACGTCGGCGACCTGCAACGACCCGGCGGACAGCGCGCCGGTCGCCGAGACGACGAAGCGCGAGACGCCGCCGACCTGAGCGTCGAGGAGGTTTGCGGTCTGGTCGTCGGCGCCGTTGAGCAGCAGGCCGGGCGTCGTGCCGAGGACCGTACGGATCTGCAACTGCGCATCGGGGATGGCCACGCCGCCCACGCCGACCAAGCCGTTGCTGGCGACGCGCAGACCCTCGATCGTCGAGGCGGCGCGCAGGACGAGATTGCCGGACGAGGACACTTCGCCCGCGCGCAGGGAGTCGACCTCCAAACGCCCGTTGTCGCTGCGCAGGATGCCGCGCACCTTGTTGTTGGCGACGAAGCGGATGTCGGTGTTGTCCAGCGTGCCGATGAAGTTGGAACCCGGCGCCGGCGCGCCGCCGAGCACGCCGCTGCTGGTGGAGCCGGTGTTGCCCTTCAGGCCCCAAGCGTAGA
>RFTM01000617.1 GCA_009923475.1 Gammaproteobacteria bacterium
CCACCGTCATCGCGCGCCTCGAGACGGCCGGCGCGCATGCGATCGGCGCGCTCAACATGGCGGAGTTCGCGCTCGGCGCGACCGGCCACAACGCGGCCTTCGGCGATTGCCGCAACGCCTGGCAGCCTGAGCACATTTCGGGCGGCTCTTCGAGCGGCAGCGGCGCGGCGGTGGCCTGCGGCGCGACGTTCGCGAGCCTCGGCTCCGACACCGGCGGGTCGGTGCGCATCCCGGCCGCCGCCAACGGCGTGCTCGGCCTCAAGCCCAGCTACGGCCTGCTGCCGCGCACCGGCAGCATGAAGCTCTCGCCCTCGATCGACACCCTCGGGCCCTTCGCGCGCTCCGCGCCCGACCTCGCGGCGGTGCTGCAGATCGTCGCCGGCGCCGACGGCCGTGACGCGCTGGCCGCGCGCCGTGCGCCGCCCGATTACGCCGCCGCGCTCGGCCGCGGCGTCGAGGGCCTGCGCATCGGCCTGCCGCGCAACCATTTCTTCGCGGTCGCGACGCCCGAGGTCCGCGCCGCGATGGAGCGCTGCCTCGCCCTGCTCGAGGGCGCGGGCGCGCGCATCGTCGAGGTCACGGTGCCGGATGCGGCGCCGCTCGCCGAGCTCAGCCGCGCCGTGGTCTATGCCGAGGCCACGGCGCTGCATGCGTCCCGGCTGCGCACGCAGGCCGCGCGCTACACGCCGCAGGTGCGCCTGCGCGCGAGCACCGGCCTCGCCATCCCCGGCACCGCCTACCTCGAGGCGCTGCGGCTGCGGCTGCCGCTGCTCGAGCGCTTCGTGGGCGAGGTGTTCGGGCGCTGCGATGTGCTGCACACGCCGGTGCTGCCGATCCCCGTGCCGCGGCGCGACGAGACCGATGTGGGCGGGGGCGCGGCGCTGTGGGAGATCCTGGCGAAGCTCGTCTACTGCACCGCGCCGTTCAACTATCTCGGGCTGCCGGCGATCGCCGTGCCGGCGGGGCTCGACGCGCGCGGCCTGCCTTTGAGCGCGCAGTTCGTGGCGCGGCCGTTCGCCGAGGCCACGCTGCTGCGTGTCGCGGCTGTGC
>RFTM01000618.1 GCA_009923475.1 Gammaproteobacteria bacterium
CGCACGATGGCGCGCAGCACGCCTTGCAGCGCGCTGCCCGCGGCGAACGGCGCGAGCAGCCGCTCGGCGACCTCGGCTGCGTCGGCGACGGCGCGGTCGTAGGCATCGGACATGCCGAAACGGTACGCACTGCGGTGCGGCTTGGGGTGGTGGAGCGAGTAGTTCTGCCACCCATAGATGGGCTGTGGCCTGTTTCCGTTCCACGACCCCCAGATGGTGCCGTCGTCGTCGATGCGCGTGATCTTCGTCGTGTAGACGGACCGCGCGCGCAGCGTAGTGTTGCCGACGCCGTAGGTGCGCCACGAGTAGATGACGTCGCCAACACGGAGCAGCTTGCGGTCTTCAGGCTTGATCATGATGGAACTCCAGGCTCAAGAGGAACGCCCACACGGGCAGGTTGCGGCGACGGGCCTCGCGCACGATGGCGCGCAGCACGCCTTGCAGCGCGCTGCCCGCGGCGAACGGCGCGAGCAGCCGCTCGGCGACCTCGGCCAGAGAGGACGCGCCGTCGAAATCCTGCGGCCGGAACTCCGGCCAGACGGTCGGTACGTAGAGCCCGCCATCGGGCGCGAGGCCCTTGACCAAGGCCTCGGCGAGGCCGACCTGCGGCGAACCGCCGCGCGTGCTGGCGAAGAGCATGGGTCCGCTCAAGGGGTCATCTCCTGTGCATCGCCCGGGACCTCAGTCCCCGACGACGCGCGCCCCTTCGGAATCGACCGGCACGACCCAATGGTCCACCTCGACGCCGTGGCTGGCGAAAGCCTTGACCATGCCCGAGCGCACCGCTTCGGCGCTGTCGCCCGGCGCCCAGGCGAACATCGTGGGACCGGCACCCGAGATCGAGCAGCCGAGTGCGCCCGCAGCCATCGCCGCGCTGCGTACCGCGGAGAACCCCGGGATCAGCTTCTTGCGCTGCGGCTCGATGACCACGTCGTTGAGGCCCTCGCGGATGAGGTCGAGGTCGTCGGTGTAGCAGCCGGAGATGAACCCCGCGAGGTTCGCGGTCTGCCAGACGAAGTCGGCCATCGCCACCTCCCGCTTGAGGATGGA
>RFTM01000619.1 GCA_009923475.1 Gammaproteobacteria bacterium
TCATGCGGGGCAAGACCGGCCGCGGTTCGGCGGTCAAGGTCTCGCTCTTCGACTCGGCCGCCGAACTCATGAGCGTGCCCTACCTGCAGGCGCGCTACGGTGGCAAGGCGCCCGAGCGCGTCGGCCTGAAGCACCCGACCATTGCGCCGTATGGCGCCTTCACCTGCGCCGACGGGCGGGACATCCTGATTTCCATCCAGAACGAGCGCGAGTGGGCGGACTTCTGCCGCGAGGTGTTGCGCGACTCCTCCATGGTGAGCGACCCGCGCAGCTGCGACAACCCAGCACGCATCCAGAACCGCGAGTGGGTCGATGGTCGGGTGGGCGATGTGTTCGCTGGGCTGTCCAGCGCCGCCGTGATCGACCGGCTGACCGCCGCGCAGACCGCCTACGGCAGTGTGAACAGCGTGCACGACCTCATCGAGCATCCTCAGTTGCGCACCCGGCGCATGCCGGTGGGCCCGCGTTCGCTGGAGGTGCCGGCGCTGCCTTGGGTCACCGATTGGGACGCCATGCAGTACCGGCCCGCCCCCCGCCTCGACGAGCAGGGGCCGGCGCTGCGCGAGGAGTTCGCGCCGGCCACCGCGGCAGCCGGGAACTGAGCCCCTTAAACCGGCGCGCCCAGCGCGCGCATCACGACCGACAAAGGGCCGTGCGCCCAGGAGAAGCCACTGATGAACCGACTTGCCGGAAAGACGGCCCTGATCACCGGCGCGGCCAGTGGCTTTGGCGCCGAGATGGCCCGCCTGTATGCTCTGGAGGGCGCCTGCGTGGTGATGGCCGACATCAACGAGGCCGGCGCGCGGGAGGTGGCGGCTGCCGTCGGCCCGAACGCCCGCGCCGTGCGTTGCGATGTGACGCGGCGCGCGGACATCGATGCGGCGGTGGCGCAGACGATCGGTGAGTTTGGGCGTTTGGATATCGTGGTCAACAACGCCGGGTGGACGCACCGCAACCAACCCCTGCTTCAAGTGACCGAGGCGGAGTTCGACCGCGTGTACGACATCAACGTGAAGAGCATCTTTCACATGACGCAGGCCGTGGTCCCGC
>RFTM01000620.1 GCA_009923475.1 Gammaproteobacteria bacterium
ATCGGGTGGTAGTACGAGATGTACTGCAGGGCGTCGGCGACGCTCGCGATGAAGTGGTCTTGGGAGATGACGGCCATGGTGTCGCTCGCAGGATGATCTCCCGCGGATTCTAACCGGGTGCGCGGTGTCCGTCGCAGGCGACCTGCCAGCGGCCCTCCGGGTCGTCGAGCGAGACCGCCGTGAGCGCGCCGCCCCACACGCAGCCGGTGTCGAGCGCGATGAGGTCGTCGCGCACCACCAGGCCCAAGGTGGACCAATGACCCATGATGATGCGCGATGCGGCGCTGCGGCGGCCGGGCGCGTCGAACCACGGATACCAGCCGCGCGGCGCGGCGTCGGGGGCGCCCTTCATCTTGAGGTCGACGACGCCGTCACGGTCGACGAACCGCATCCGTGTCAGCGCGTTGATCGCGAAGCGCAGCCGGTCATGGCCCGCGAGCGCGGGGTCCCAGCGGTCCGGCTGGTCGCCGTACATCGCGGCGAAGAGGCCCGCGGCATCGTCACGCAGCGCGCGCTCCACCTCGGCGGCGATGCGCAGGGTGTCATCGACGCTCCATTGGGGCGGCACGCCGGCATGCACCATGAGGTCGTCGCGTCCGCCAGCGGGTCCGCCCCCGCGCGTCGGCGCGCGCACCGCGAGCGGGCGCGTCTGCAGCCAATCGAGCAGGGCGTCGCGATCGGGGGCCGCGAGCACCTCGTCGAGGGTGTCGTCCTTGCGCAGGCGTCGTCCGCCGGCGCCGCGGGCGACGGCGAGCAGGTGCAGGTCGTGGTTGCCGAGCACCACCTGGGCGTTCGCGTCGAGCGCGCGCACGAAACGCAGCACGCCGAGCGAGTCCGGACCGCGGTTGACGAGGTCGCCGACGAACCAGAGCTGGTCGCGGTCGGCGGAGAAGCGCGCGGTGCGCAGCAGCGCGCGCAGCTCGTCATGGCAGCCTTGGACGTCGCCGACGGCGATCCGCGCCATGGTTCAGGCGGCCTCCGCCGGCAGCGCCTGCGCGAGCGCGGCATAGGCAGAGGGCGGCAGCGTCTCGGCACGGGCGCCCGGATCG
>RFTM01000063.1 GCA_009923475.1 Gammaproteobacteria bacterium
TGCTCGCCGACGGCCGCGTGCTCTCGAGCCTCGACGCGCTGCGCAAGGACAACACGGGCTACGACCTGCGCAACCTCTTCATCGGCGCCGAGGGCACGCTGGGCGTGGTCACGGCGGCGGCGCTCAGGCTGTTCCCGCCGCCCCGCAGCGTCGCCACCGCCTTCATCGCCGTGCCGACGGTGGCGGCGGCGGTGCAGCTGCTCGCCGACCTGCGCGCCGCGAGCGGCGATCGGGTGTCGAGCTTCGAGCTCGTGCCGCAGCTCGCGGTCGGTCTCGTCCTGCAGCACATCCCGGGCAGCCGGGCCCCGCTCGCCGACGCATCGCCCTGGTACGTGCTCTGCGAGCTCACGAGCGCCCGCGCCGAGGATCCGCTCGTCGCCCTGCTCGAGGGCGCGCTCGCGGCGGCGCTGGAGGCCGGGCTCGCCACCGACGCCGTGGTGGCGCAGGGCGAGCGTGAACGCGGCGAGTTCTGGCAGTTGCGGGAGACCATCCCCGAGGCCCAGCGCCGCGACGGCCCGAGCCTGAAGCATGATGTCGCGCTGCCCATCGACCGGCTGGCCGACTTCACCGCCCGCGCCTCGGCCTGGGTCGCGACGGAAGTCCCCGAGGCGCGGCTCGTCGCCTACGGGCATGTGGGCGACGGCAACCTGCACTTCAACCTCAACCAGGCCCCGGGCCTGCCCGCAGGCGCGCTGGTCGCCCGCGAGCCGGTGGTCAAGCGCGCCATCCACGACCTCGTGCGCGAGCACGGCGGCTCGTTCAGCGCCGAACATGGCATCGGGCGGCTGAAGGTCGACGAGCTGCAGCGCTATGCGTCGCCGGTCGAGATGTCGCTGATGCGCGCCATCAAGCAGGCGTTCGACCCGAACGGCATCATGAATCCGGGCAAGGTCCTGTCGCCGACGGCCGGCGCCGGGAACTGAACGCAGCGGCGCAGGTCGGAACGGAGATACCCACGACCGGCGCATCCCGCGTCGCTATAATCTTTGCCGATGCACCGCACCATCGCCCGCCCGACCCATGCCTCGCTGTCCGGTGCACTGCTGCTGCTCGCGCTGACGACGCTTTCCCAGCCGGGCCGCGCCGAGGAGGCCCCCGCGCAGGCCTCCAAGGGCTTCCTGCCCTCGGTCGGCTCGCGCGTGATCCGCGAGTCCTCCCGCCGCCCCCGCGACCTGCCCTCCGATGCCGAACTCGCCGCGGCCGGGACGAAGATCGGCGAGATCCGCATCCGGCCGCTCGACATCTTCGACACCTCGATCCCCGAGGAGGACACGGGCCTTTTCCGCCTCGCCAACAAGCTGCACATCCGCA
The DNA here is from genome assembly GCA_009923475.1 of Gammaproteobacteria bacterium. Classification (GTDB taxonomy): domain Bacteria; phylum Pseudomonadota; class Gammaproteobacteria; order Steroidobacterales; family Steroidobacteraceae; genus UBA964. The sequence goes on from RFTM01000063.1 coordinate 1,312, forward strand.
CCCGCGAGTCGACCATCGCGGACCAGCTGCTGTTCGAGTCCGGCCAGCCCTACGACGGCCGCCTGCTCCAGGAATCCGCCCGGCTGCTGCGCGGCACCCGCTACCTGCATGACGCGCGCATCGAACCGGTGGCGCTGCGCGATGGCGTGGTCGACGTCGAGGTGGTCACCAACGACGTCTGGACCCTCAACCCCGGCATCTCCTTCGGCCGCAAGGGCGGCAAGAACACCTCCGGCTTCGAGATCGAGGAGCTCAACCTGCTCGGCCTCGGCACGCAGATCGGCGTGTCGCGCAACCAGGACATCGACCGCACCTCCAAGCTCTTCAAGTACCGCGACCGGCAGCTCGGCAGCAGCTGGTGGGCGTTGGCGCTCGACTACGCCGACAACAGCGACGGCAAGCGCAAGGGCCTCGCCCTCGACCACGATTTCTACGCCCTCGACACGCGCTGGGCGGCGGGCGTCGCGGCGCTCGACGACGACCGCATCGATTCGCGCTACGACCGCGGCGAGATCGTCGACGAGTACGACGTGCGGCAGAAGACCGCGACCGTCTACGGCGGCTGGTCGCGCGGGCTCGTCGGCGGGCATGTGCTGCGATGGCGCGCGGGCTACACCTACGACGACCGGCAGTTCGCGCCGGTGCCGGGCAGCCTGCTGCCCTCCGATGTGCCTCCCGACCGCAAGCTCGCCTATCCCTGGGTCTCGGCCGAGTGGCTGGAGGACGATTTCCGCGAGGTACGCAACCGCGACCAGATCGAGCGCACCGAGGATTTCGCCTACGGGTGGCGCGCGCGGGGCCGTCTCGGTTACGCCTCGCGCAGCCTGGGCGCCGACCGCGAGGCCTTCGTGTTCGACGGGCAGGTGTCGCGCGGGTTCTCCTGGGGCGGCCGCAACTCGCTGCTGATGGACGCCAGCCTCAACGGTCGCCACGAAGACGGGCAGTTCAAGGACATGCTGCTCGAGGCCGAGGCGCGCTACTACCGGCGCCACTCCGAGCGGCGGCTCGGTTTCGCCTCGCTCACTGTGGCGGTCGGCCACGAGCTCGACGCCGACCGCCAGGTGCTGCTGGGCGGCGACAACGGCCTGCGCGGCTACCCGCTGCGCTACCAGGGCGGCGAGGGCCGCTGGCTGTTCACCGTCGAGCAGCGCTTCTATACCAACTGGTACCCGTTCCGGCTCGTCAACGTCGGTGGCGCCGTGTTCGCCGATGTGGGCTCGGCCTTCGGCGCCAACCCTTACGGCAGCGGCGACCGCAAGACCCTGGCGGACGTCGGCATCGGGCTGCGGCTCGGCAACAGCCGCTCGGGCCTCGGCAACGTGCTGCACATCGACCTCGCGTTCCCCTTGAACGCCGACAAGTCGATCCAGAACGTCCAGCTGCTCATCGAGACCAAGCGCAGCTTCTGAGCGGAGGACGCGGGATGACCTGCATCGGCGGCCTGCATGAACTCTGCGTCGGTGTGCCCGACCTCGACGAGGCGGTCGCCGACTTCGCCGCCTACGGCTGCCGACCCGGCGAACGCGGCAAGCTCGATGCTGCGGCGGCCGAAGCGCTCTACGGGCACCGCTCCGCGCTCGAGTCCGTACGGCTGCTGCACGGCGATGCCGACCACGGCCTCCTGCGGCTCATGCGTTGGGAGTCCCCGCGCGACGAGGGCGTCGGCCTGCGGCGCGACCTGCGCGGCATCGGCTCGCGCTGGGGCGTGCGCGTCACGCAGAGCGTGTACGGCATCGTCAACCATGCCGAGCGCGCGTTGCAGGCCGGAGCGGCGCTGACGCTCATCCCGCCGCAGCTCGCCGTGATCGGCGAGGTCAGCGGCATGCGGGCCGCCCGCCCCTTCCGCGACCCCATCGTCGGCGTGCGCGAGATGGTGCTGCTGCAGCCGCATTACCGGCAGGTCTTCTTCGAGCGCTTCGGCTACGAGAGCCCCCTTTACGGCCAGGTCGACCCGGCCTCGCTGCTGCGCGCCAGCCAGCACACGCATGCGGGGCTGATGATCGCCTCGGACGACGCCCGGATCTTCGACTTCTACGACGGTGTGCTCGGCCTCAAGCGCACCCACGAAGAGACCGTGCCCTACGAGAACGCCACCGGCTCGCGCAGCATCTTCGGCCTCGCGCCCGGCGAGGGCTTCCATATGGTCGATTTCGACGACCCGTGCACGGGCAGCACGCTCGCCACCCGCCGCTCGGGCAAGCTCAAGTGCGTGCGTTTCGCGGCGGACGCCAAGATCGACGACCTGCGCGCGGTGGCGCGGCCGGGCAGCCTCGGCTACTGCCTCTACACCTGGCGGGTGGACGACATCGACGGCATGCACGCGCGGCTCGCCGCGACGCCGGGCGTCACCGGCCTGCGCCCCGTGCAGCAGGACGAGTTCGGCCGCGCCTGCGTCGCGTTCCGCGCGCCGGACGGCTACGACTGGGTGCTGCTGCAGGCCTGAAGCCGGGCCCTGGCCGGCATCGAGGCCTCGGGGTCAACGCCCCGGCGTGATCGCCGTGGCCGTCTCGAGGAAGGCGATCAGCGCCGCGCGGTCCGCGTCGCTCGCCACTCCGGCGAAGGCCATCGCGTTGCCCGGCACCATCTTGCCGGGCGAGGTCAGCCAGTGGTCGAGCCGCCCGCGGTCCCAGGTGAAATCCTGGGCCGAAAGCGCCGCCGAATAACCGAAGCCCGCCACGCTCGCCGCCTTGCGTCCGAGGAGGCCGCCAAGATGCGGCCCGACGAGCGCCGCGCCCATCGGGTGCAGCTCGTGGCAGGCGCGGCATTGCAGGAACAGCAGACGGCCACGCTTCAGCTGCGGGGACTCGGCTTGGGACGCCATCGCCGCGGCGGGCGTCGATGTCTGGGCCGTCGCCTGCGCCATGAAGACCAGGACGATCACCAACGCCTTGGCGGCCACCGCCGCGAGCGCGATGAGGCGGTTGCGGCTCATGTGCGCACCCGCACCAGGCCTTCCTGCGCCGTGCTCGCGACCAGCCGCCCGCTGCGGTCGTAGAGGCTGCCGCGCGCGAAGCCGCGCGCGCCGGAGGCGCTGGGGCTGTCCATGGAATACAGCAGCCAATCGTCGATGCGGAAATCGCGGTGGAACCACATGGCATGGTCGATGCTGGCCATGGTGAGGTTCTCGCTGCTGAAGTCGGTGGCATGCGGACGCGTGGCGGTGCCGAGCAGGTTGAAATCGGAGATGTAGGCGAGCAGGCAGCGGTGCAGCCGCGGGTCGTCGGGCAGCGCGCCCGCGGTGCGCAGCCAGATGTGCTGCAGCGGCGGCGAAGGCTTGGGGTCGATGTAATCGACGGGATCGACCGGCCGCAGTTCGAACGGTCGTTCGCGCACCAGGAAGCGCCGCATCTTCTCGGGCAGGCGCAGGGCGACCTCGGCGCTGGGACGGCTCCAGTCGGGCAGCGACTCGGGACCGGGCACCTGCGGCATCGTCGACTGGTGGTCGAGACCGGGCTCGGCGAGGTGGAACGAGGCCGAGAAGGTGAAGATCTGCTCGCCGTTCTGGATGGCGATGACGCGCCGCGACGAGAACGAATGGCCGTCGCGGCTGCGGTCGACCTGGTAGACGATGGGCCGGTCGAAGTCGCCGCGCCTCAAGAAATAGGAGTGCAGCGAATGCACGTGGCGGTCGCCGGGCACGGTGGCATAGGCGGCGGTGAGCGCCTGCCCGAGCACCTGCCCGCCGAACACCTGGGGGCTGCCGATGTCGCGGCTCGCGCCGCGGAACAGGTTGACCTCGAGCCGCTCGAGCTCGAACTGCCGCAGCAGGTCGGCGAGCGTGCCGATCACGCGGACGCGACCCCCAGCCGCTTCTGCATGACGGGGCTGGTGGTGGTGTACTGCAGGAACTGCTTCTTCTCGGGGTAGAGCCAGGCCTGGATGCCGAAGGCGGCGAGCGCGGCCTCGTGGAAGCCCGAGAGGATGAGCTTCTTCTTGCCGGGGTAGGTGTTGATGTCGCCCACCGCGAAGATGCCGGGCACGCTGGTCTGGAACCTCTCGGTGTCGACCTTGAGCGCCTTGCGCTCGAGCTCGAGGCCCCACTCCGCCACGGGGCCGAGCTTCGGATGCAGCCCGAAGAACGCGAACACATGGTCGGCGGGCAGGTCGTGCAGCGCGCCATCGGCGGCCTTCACGCGCACGCCGGTGAGCCGGTCGCCCTCGGCGAGGATGCCGTCGGCCAGACCCTCGATGAAGCGCAGGCGGCCGGCGGCCTCCAGCTCGCGCATGCGCGCGACCGATGCCGGCGCCGCGCGGAACTCCTGGCGACGGTGCACCAGCGTCAGCGACGGCGCGGTGGCGGCGAATTCATTGACCCAATCGAGGGCGGAGTCGCCGCCGCCGAAGATGACGAGCCGCTTGTCCCGGTACGCATCGGCGCCCTTGACGCGGTAGTGCAGCTGCCGGCCCTCGAAGGCCTCGCAGCCGGGCACGCCGAGGCGGCGCGGCTGGAAGGACCCGACGCCCGCCGCGATGACGATGGCGCCCGCGTCGAAGCGCGTGCCGGCGCTGGTGACGACGTCGAAGCGCCGGTCGGCGCGCGGCGTCACCTGCACCACCTCCTGGCCGAGGTGGAACTGCGGATCGAAGGGCTTGATCTGCTGCATCAGGCGGTCGACGAGCTCCTGCGCGCCGCAGACCGGCAGCGCCGGGATGTCGTAGATGGGTTTGTCGGGGTAGAGCTCGGTGCACTGCCCGCCGGGGGCCGCGAGGGAGTCGAGCAGGTGGGCGCGCATGCCGAGCAGGCCGAGCTCGAAGACCTGGAACAGGCCGCAGGGGCCGGCGCCGATGATGACGACCTCGGTCTGGATGGGTTCGGACACGCTCGACCTCGTCAGGGGACGGCAAAAACGGGTAGATTTCGTCCGTAAATACTAGCAGACACCCCGACCGACATCGCTCCGGAGCCCCCATGCCCACCAATGCCGACCTCTCCCGCCGCCGTGCGGCCGCCGTCCCGCGCGGCATCGGCAACTCGCTGCAGGTCTATGCCGACCGCGCCGCGAACGGCGAGATCTGGGACGTAGAAGGCCGGCGCTACATCGATTTCGCGAGCGGCATCGCCGTGCTCAACACCGGCCACCTGCATCCGCGGGTGCAGGGCGCGGTGGCCGCGCAGCTCGCGCGCCTCTCCCACGCCTGCTTCCAGGTCACGCCCTACGAGAGCTATGTCGAGCTCGCCGAGCGCCTCAACGCGCTCGCGCCGGGGCCCGGCCCCTGGAAGACGGTGTTCCTGACCACCGGCGCCGAGGCCGTCGAGAACGCCGTCAAGATCGCGCGCTACCACACCGGGCGCGCGGCGGTGATCGCGTTCGGCGGCGGCTTCCACGGCCGCACGCTCGGCTGCATGAGCCTCACGGGCAAGGTGCAGCCCTACAAGGCGGGCTTCGGACCCTTGCTGCCCGACGTCTACCACGCGCCCTTCCCCGTCGAGTACCACGGCGTCGGCGTCGCGCGGTCGCTGGACGCGATCGAGCAGCTCTTCAAGGCGGATGTCGATCCGCAACGCGTCGCCGCGATCATCGTCGAGCCGGTGCAGGGCGAAGGCGGTTTCTATCCGGCGCCGCCCGCGTTCCTGCGCGCGCTGCGCGAGGTCTGCGACCGGCACGGCATCGTGCTCATCGCCGACGAGATCCAGAGCGGGTTCGCGCGCACCGGCCGCATGTTCGCCATCGAGCACTCGGGCGTGGTGCCCGACCTCATCACCGTCGCCAAGAGCCTTGCGGGCGGCGTGCCGCTCTCCGGGGTGATCGGCCGCGCGGACATCATGGACGCGCCGCCCGCCGGCGGCCTTGGCGGCACGTACGCCGGTTCGCCGCTGGGCTGCGCGGCCGCGCTCGCGGTGCTCGACGTCATCGCGTCCGAGGGGCTGTGCGCGCGCGCCGAGAGGCAGGGCGCGATGCTGCGCTCACGCCTCGAGGACCTGCGCCTGCGCTGGCCCTGCATCGGTGACGTGCGCGGCCTCGGCGCGATGGTGGCCATGGAACTGGTGCGCGACCGGCGCGCCGACGCGCCGGACGCCGAGCTCACGCGCGCCTTGGTGCAGGCGGCCGGGCGGCGCGGTCTTGTGCTGCTCTCCTGCGGCATCTACGGCAACGTCATCCGCTTCCTGGCGCCGCTCACCCTGCCCGACGCGCAGCTCGCCGAAGGGCTCGCGATCCTGGAGGCGGCGTTGGAGGACGTGGCGGGTCCGCGCTGAGGACCGCACAGGCGGGAGTCGCCCCGCGATGGGCTCAGGCCCGGCCCGCGTTGGCGTCGTTCGGGCTGTGGAAGTACTCGCTCTCTTCGGAGAGGTCGCGGATCAGTTTCTGCAGTTCCGCCATGCGACCCTCGGCAGTGCTGACGGGCAGGCACTCGGTGCAGCGCGGATCGGCGCAGGGCTGGCGCGAGTAGAGCCAGTACTGCAGGGCACCGGCCAGCAAGCCGTCGGCGATGTCCCAAAGATCGGCTTCCTTGTCGCGGTCGGCCAGTTTGTTGCCGAGATCGACCGCCTTGGTGAAGGCCGCATCGAAACTGGCGTCCGATCCTTGCTCGCGTTCCATGAGCGGATTTTAGCCGAAGGTGGGGGTGCGACTTTGGCAATTTCGTTGCCCGGCGCGACCCGATTCGTGAACGATTCTTAACCCCGACCGGGACTTGCGTGCGGGTAGGATTCCCCCGTCCCGATGCCGGGACGGTCGGGAGGGTCGCGGACGCGCGATAGGCAGTGCCAGTGGTTGACGAGACCGTTGCGGGCCAGCCCCGCGCGATAGAGATGCCCCCGCCCTTGGCTCGTGCCGAACAG
>RFTM01000621.1 GCA_009923475.1 Gammaproteobacteria bacterium
CCGCCGGTGGTGGGCGAGCGCGAGATGCTGGTCGACGGCAGCGTCATCGACAACTTCCCCATCGACGCGCTGCGCGACCGCCGGCCGGTGCGGCTCATCGGCGTCGACATCTCCGCGGAGATCCGTCTCGGGACGGGACGCGACTCGACGCATGCGCCGGCATGGTGGGAGTTCGGCGCCTGGCGCGACTACCGGCGGACCGTGCCGGGCCTCGCGCAGCTGCTGGTGGGCGCGGCCATGGTGGGCAGCCGGTCGGCGAAGGCCTCGGGCCGCAGCGCCGTGCAACTGCTGCTCGAGCCGCCGCTGCCCGGCATCGGGCTGCTGGACTGGCGCGCCTTCGACCGCATCGTCGAGGCGGGCTACGCGTACGCGCGCGAGGTCATCGTACGGAGCTGACCTGTTCCACGATCTTGCATGCCAACTCTATCGACCGCGCCACTGCGCGCAGATCGCCGACATAGCCGCCGACCGCTTCGGTCGCCCGGGCGTGCAGCGCCGCGGCGTCGATCAGCCCTGCGCGTGCCAGCGTCTCGATGTCACCGCGGTCTTGCGCGCTGAAACGCGCGATCTTCGAGACGGCGAGATCGAGCGGCGAGAGCACGTATACCTGCAGGATCGACGGATCGACTCCGGCGACCTCGACCGGCGTCGCATCGTCGTACGCATCCTCGTGCATCAGGCCGAGGGTGTCGTTGTAGTTGCGGTCGAGGTAGACGGCGCGGGCGCGGCCGTCGGCATCGCGCCACGCCACGCTCAGGTCATCCGCGAACAGCACGCGTCGCGATAGCCGGTCGGTGTCTTGTCCCCGCCGGTCACGCGCGTGCCTGCTCCAGCATCGGCAAGAAGCGCGACGGCTGCAGCGGTGACGCATCGAGCCACGCGCCGAACACCTCCGGTGTGCTCACGCCGGGATGCAGTGTTTCGGCGAGGTCGAGCAAGCGCTGGCGGTCGGCGCCGCGGACGCCGGCCAGGAGCACGGCGAGGCCGCCCATGAAATACGCCGGACCTGCGGCGCGCCATGCGTCCGGATCCAGGTCGCCCGAGGCGAC
>RFTM01000622.1 GCA_009923475.1 Gammaproteobacteria bacterium
GTCAAACAGGGCATGGCCGGCGGCGTCCAGAGCCTCCGGCGGGTCGGCGAAGCCGAAGCGCGCGAGCGGGGGTTCCCCGAACCGGGATGTCAGCATGCTGACATTTTCGTCGCGACGGGCCATCTGCGGGTCGACCGCGTTGGCGACCCAGCCGACGAGCGGCAGCCCGCTGCGGCGGATCTCGCGGGCGGTCAGTTCGGCGTGGTTGAGGCAGCCGAGGCGCAGTCCGACCACCAGCAACACCGGCAGTCCGACCGCGACCGCGAGGTCGGCGATCGACGTCCGCGCGCCGATGGGGGCGAGCCAGCCACCCGCACCCTCGACCACCAGCCAGTCATTTTCCGGGGGATGGCCGGCGAGGCGCGCCTGCGCCATCGCGGCGATGCGCCCGAGGTCGATCTCGACCCCCGCTTCGGCGGCGGCGATGTGCGGCGAGACCGGCGGCGGGAAGCAGTAGGGGTTCACGGCGGCGTAGTCGGCGGCCGACACCGGGTCATCGGCGCCGCCCCCCCTCGCGGCCGCGATGAGGGCGAGCGCGTCCTCGTTGCGCAGTCCGAGCGGCGTCATCTCCGCGCCGGCGGAGACAGGCTTCATCGCGCCGACCCGACGGCCGCGCGCGCGGGCCGCCGCCAGCAGCGCGCAGGACACATGGGTCTTGCCGATCTCGGTGTCGGTGCCGGTGACGAACAGGCCGATCGGGGCGGGGTTCATGGCGTGCCGTCTCCGGGGTCATGTGCCGTGCCGCGACGGCGGCCGATGCGGTCGGGCGGGATGAGGGTCTCGCGCGACGCGGCGTCGCCCGGGTCGTGCTGCGTCCCGCGGAGCGGCGCGCCGGCGAAGGCCGCGGCATGGATGACCTCGAGCACGCCGCCGCCGGTCGGGGCGCGATGCCGGTCGACGTCGAGCACGGGTTCGGCGAAGCCGGCGCGGGCGAGCGCGCTGCCGAGGTCATGCAGGTCGATGGGCTCGGCGGCGGCGCCGAGGCCGGGCGTCGTCCAAAGAAAAAGACCGCCCGGCGCGAGCGTGCGGCGCAGCTCGGCGAGCACGGC
>RFTM01000623.1 GCA_009923475.1 Gammaproteobacteria bacterium
TCGGGCGGCCAGCGGCAGCGCGTCTCCATCGCGCGCGCGCTGCTCAAGGACGCGCCGGTGCTGGTGCTCGACGAGGCGACGAGCGCGCTCGACACCGAGTCCGAGCGGCGCATCCAGGCGGCGCTGGAGGGGCTGCGGCGCGACCGCACGACGCTCGTCATCGCGCACCGCCTCTCGACCATCGAGGCGGCGGACCTCATCGTCGTGCTCGACGGCGGCCGGGTCGTCGAGACCGGCTCGCACGCCGAGCTGTTGGCGCGCGGCGGGCTGTACGCGCAGCTTCACCGAATGCAGTTCGCGGCCTGACAGCGGGGCGCGCGTGGCGCAGGGCTTCCAGGGCTGGCTGCAGGAGGTCTGGTACGGCGGACGCGGCGGCGGCTTGTGGCTGCGGCCGCTGTCCTGGCTCTACGCGCTCGGCGCGGCGCTGCACCGCGCGCCTTACTCGCTCGGGTTGCGTCGGCCACGACACGTCGGCGTGCCGGTGGTGGTGGTCGGCAACCTCACGGTCGGCGGCACGGGCAAGAGCCCGCTGGTGGCGGCGCTCGCCCGCGCGCTCGCGGCGCAGGGCGTGGCGGTCGGCATCCTCGCGCGGGGCTACGGCGCGTCGGGTTCGGCGCCGCGCAAATCACGAAAGTACGCTTCGAGACTCGTTCGCACCGCCTCTTCAATCTGTTTTCTGCTCATGCGTTTTCTTCTTCTGTCAATTCGGCAACGTTGGCCGTGGCGCGTGGAAGCCGGTCCATGCGCTGCGCAAGCACGTCGAAATAGGCCGCCACTTCACTTTCCTGGCGGGCCGGATCATCGATGCCATTGATCGTGGCGCGCAGGGCCTCACCGCCAGGCAACGCGCGCACATACCAGCCGATATGCTTGCGCGCACTGCGCACGCCGGTGTATTCGCCATACAGCGCAATGTGTTCGCGCAGGTGGTGGACCAACAGGCGGCGCACCTCGGCCACCAGCGGCGGCGCGAGCTCTTCACCCGTGGCCAGGAAGTGCGCCACCTCGCGGAAGATCCAGGGCCGCCCCTGTGCAGCGCGGCCGATCAT
>RFTM01000624.1 GCA_009923475.1 Gammaproteobacteria bacterium
TGTAGACGACCGCGGCCTGCAGGTAGCTCACATGCCGCGGCATGGTGATGACCGTGACGCCCTCGGAGGGCTCGATGCCGGCGTCGGGATCGGCGAACACGAAGAGCTCGCCGCCGCGGGCGCGCACTTCCATGAGGTTCGACTTCAGCTTCTCGAGCAGGTCGGTGTTGGGCGCGACCACCACCACGGGCATGTCGGCGTCGACCAGCGCCAGCGGGCCGTGCTTGAGCTCGCCGGCGGCATAGGCCTCGGCGTGGATGTAGGAGATCTCCTTGAGCTTGAGCGCGCCTTCCATGGCGATCGGATACATGGTGCCGCGGCCGAGGAAGAGCGCGTGGTGCTTGTCGGCGAAGCGCTTGGCGAGCTCGCGGATGGCGGGGTCGAGCGCGAGCGTCTTCTCCATCATGCCGGGCAGCTCGACGAGCCGCGACACGAGGGTGTGCTCGACCTCGGGGCCGGCGCCGTTGCGGCGGGCCAGCGCCACGACGAGCAGCGCCAACGCCGTCAGCTGCGTCGTGAAGGCCTTGGTGGAGGCGACGCCGATCTCGGGGCCGGCGCGCGTGAGCATCACGAGCTCCGACTCGCGCACCAGCGAACTCTCGGGCACGTTGCAGATGGCGAGCGAGGACAGGTAGCCGCCCGCCTTGGCGAGGCGCAGCGCCGCGAGCGTATCGGCCGTCTCGCCCGACTGGGAGATGGTGACGAACAGCGAGTTCTTGGGCACCACCGGCTGGCGGTAGCGGTACTCGCTCGCGATCTCGACCACGCAGGGGATCTTGGCGATCTGCTCGACGAGGTAACGCGTGACGCAGCCGGCGTGGTAGCTCGTGCCGCAGGCGACGATGTGCACGTGCTCGACCTTGCCGAAGACCTCCATCGCCGCCGGCCCGAAGGCCGCCTCGAGCAGGCGCCCGTGCGCCACGCGCTCGGAGAGCGTGTCGGCGATGGCGCGCGGCTGCTCGTGGATCTCCTTGAGCATGAAGTGCGGGTACTGGCCCTTGTCGGCGGCGTCGGCGGAGAGCTCGCTCTGGCGCACCTCGCGCGCGACC
>RFTM01000625.1 GCA_009923475.1 Gammaproteobacteria bacterium
ATTTTATTTGCGGTTAAATGCCCAAATCTTCTGCAGTTTTATGTCTTATCTAACTGCCCCCCGCCCCAACTGCTCTTTGGCAACCAGGGAATAATCAATCTATGAGAACGTTTCTGACTGTAATGCTGTGCTGCGCCTGCGCGGCGCTCCGTGCGCAGACGGCTTCCTACACGTTTTCCCGCGCCGCCGGCGTGCCCGGGACGGTGGCCGGGCTGTGGGCCGCCCATCAAAGATATGGCAGCCTGCCGTGGCGCTCGCTGCTCGCGCCGGCCATCCGCCTCGCGCGCGAGGGCTTCGTCGTCGATGAGCAGCTCGCGCGCCGGATCCGCGAGCAGGCGGACGAACTCGCCGGCCGCACCGGCTTCGCGGCGCATTTCGGCGCCGTCGCTGCGGGGCAGCGCTGGCGCCAGCCCGACCTCGCGCGCACGCTCGAGCGCATCGCGGCCGCGGGACCGGACGGCTTCTACCGCGGTCGCACCGCCGCGCTGATCGTCGCCGAGATGCGCCGCGGGGGCGGCCTCGTCACCGCCGCCGACCTCGCCGCCTATCGTCCGCTGTGGCGCGAACCCCTGCGTTTCAGTTGGCGCGGACAGCAGGTCGTGACCGCGCCGCCGCCGAGCTCGGGCGGCATCGCGCTCGCGCAGCTGCTCGGCATGCGCGAGGCGCTCGCCCCGGCGTTCGCGGGTCTCGCGCACAATTCGGCCGGCTACGTGCACCTGCTCGCCGAGATGATGAAGCGCGTGTTCGCCGACCGTGCCGAGTACCTCGGCGATCCGGACTTCCTGCAGGTGCCGGTGTCGCAGCTCGTCGACCCCGCCTACATCGCGCGGCGCGCCGCCGAGGTCTGCGCCCTGCCTTCGGCGCTGCCCGCGGTGCGCCCGGGCCTCGCCGAGAGCCCGCAGACCACCCACTTCTCGATCCTCGACGGCGCCGGCAACGCCATCGCCCTCACCTACACCCTCAACGGCAGCTTCGGCAGCGGCGTCGTGGTGACCGGCGCGGGCTTCCTGCTCAACAACGAGATGGACGACTTCAGCACGAGCCC
>RFTM01000626.1 GCA_009923475.1 Gammaproteobacteria bacterium
CTGCTGCTGATGATGGGCTGGGCGCAGCCCAAGAACGCCGCCGCCGTCTCGGCGCTCTTCATCCTGATGAACTCCACCTCGGGCCTGCTCGGCAACTGGGCGAGCACGCGCAACCTGCCGGACGAACTGCCCATGCTGCTCGCGGCGGTGTTCGTGGGCGGCGCCATCGGGTCGTTCATGGGCAGCCGGCGGCTGCCGGCGGCGCAGATCAAGCGCCTGCTCGCCGTGGTGCTGGTGATCGCGGGCTTGAAGCTGCTGCTGACCTGAGGGGCCGCCCCTCGCGCTCAGCGCGCGGTCTGCAGCGTGCCGACGAGGTCGGTGACGTTCGCGAAGCCGTGCTGCGCGAGGTAGGCGTCGATGCCGGCGTTGATCTTGCGGCAGGCGTGAGGGTCGTAGAAGAGCGAGGTGCCGACGCCCACGGCGCTCGCGCCCGCGATGATGAACTCGATGGCGTCGGTGGCGTTGATGATGCCGCCCTGGCCGATGATCGGCACGCGATGCTTCTTGGCGACCTCGTACACCTGGTGCACCTTGAGCAGCGCGATCGGCTTGATCGCCGGGCCCGAGAGGCCGCCCTGGATGTTGCCGATGACCGGGCGGCGGGTCTTGGCGTCGATGGCCATGCCCATCACCGTGTTGATCACCGCGAAGCCGTCGGTGCCCGCCTCGATGCACTGGCGCGCGTTTTCCTTGATGTCGGTCTGGTTCGGCGAGAGCTTGGTGATGATCGGCTTCTTGGTGACCGCGCGGCAGGCCGCCACCACGCGCGCCGACATCTCGGGGTAGTTGCCGAAAGCGACGCCGCCTTCCTTGACGTTGGGGCAGGAGATGTTGATCTCGATGGCGTCGATCGGCGAGTCGTCGAAGCGGCGGGTGACCTCGGCGTACTCCTCGATGGTCGAGCCCGAGACGTTGGCGATGAAGCGCGTCTCGCTGAAGTCGAGGGTCGGCAGGATGTTGCGCACCACATGGTCGGTGCCGGGGTTCTGCAGGCCGATGGGCATGCTCAACGCCATCGGCCTGCAGAACCCCGGCACCGA
>RFTM01000627.1 GCA_009923475.1 Gammaproteobacteria bacterium
GCGCGCGCCCGCCGCCGAGGCGCGCAAGCCGCCGCCGCGGGCCCGCTTCACCCGCCACGCCGCCGACGAGGTGCTCGAGGAAAGCCTCGAACTCACGCCCCGCATCGCCTCGCGGAAGGCTGTCGCGTCTTCGTCGTCGGTCTTGCGCATGCAGTGGGGCCCGCCGGCGCGCTGTCGCCCCGCGGTCCGCTCCAGTATATTGCCCGCGCCATGAAGATTCTCGTCAGCAACGATGACGGTTACCGCGCGCCCGGCATCACCGCCCTGCGCGGCGCGCTCGAGGGCCTCGCCGAACTCACCACGGTCGCGCCCGAGCGCAACCACAGCGGCGCGAGCAACGCCCTGACGCTCGAGATGCCGCTGCGGGTCACGGAGTTCGGGCCGGACGCCTGGTTCGTCTCGGGCACGCCCACCGACTGCGTGCACCTCGCGATCTCGGGCCTGTTCGAGCACGAGCACGACATGGTCGTCTCGGGCATCAACAACGGCGAGAACCTGGGCGACGACGTGCTCTACTCGGGCACGGTGGCGGCGGCGATCGAGGGCCGGTTCCTCGGGCTGCCGACGGTCGCGTTCTCCTTGCGCCGCCCGGCGGAGGGCGAGCCGGATTTCTCGGCCGCCGCCCGGGTCGCCCGGCTCGTGGTGCAGCGGCTGCTGGAGTCGCCGCTCGAGCGCACGATGATCCTCAACGTCAACGTCCCGCACCTGCCGTTCGAGCGCTTGCGCGGTTTCCGCAGCACCCGGCTCGGTGCGCGGCACCGGTCGGACCGCATCATCCCGGCGACCGATCCCCGCGGCCGCAAGATGTGGTGGGTCGGCGCTGCGGGCGAGGGCGAGGACGACGGTCCCGGCACCGATTTCCACGCGGTCGCCGAGGGCTTCGTGTCGGTCACGCCGCTGCAGGTCGACCTCACGCGCCACGCGGCGATCGACCCTGTCGCACGCTGGCTCGACGGCATCGGCTGACGGCGGCCCGACGCGCGCCGCCTCCGCATGGATCCCCGGCTCGACGGCATCGGACTCACCTCGGCCCGCACC
>RFTM01000628.1 GCA_009923475.1 Gammaproteobacteria bacterium
TCTCAGCAAATCACGACGACGACGACAACGTCGCTGTCGAATCCCGCATTGCTGGTCAATGGCGATCTCACAACGAGCGGCAATTTCACGATCACTGGCACATCGGGATCCATGCACGCAAACGGCAATCTGGCGATCAACGGCAACGCCGCCTCAGTCAGCGGCAGCGCCACGTCTCATGGTTCGTTTACTGCGAACCAGAACTGGCACGCGGGTGGATCCCAGGGCGGAGGAAGGCCGACCGTGAACGTGCCGGCCACCTCGCGGCGCACGGGATCGATCTCGGCAGTGCTCTCGACCACCTCGCCGAGCCGCACCAGGTGGCCGTCGCGGCCGCGGCCGATCACGAGCCCGCGGAAGTCGTCCTCGGAGTCGAGGCCGACGGCGGTGCGCAGCGCGAACTCGCGGGTCCGCGACTCGAGGCGCCCGGCGGGCAGCTCGACGTTCTCGCGGCGCAGCGCGCCCTCGATGTCGGCCACCGTCAGGGACCGCGCCGCGAGCTCCTGGCGGTCGATCCAGATGCGCATCGCCGCGCGCCGCGCGCCGGACATGTTGGCCCGCGACACGCCGGGCACCGTCGACAGCCGGTCGATGAGGTAACGCTCGGCGTAGTCGGTGACCTCGAGCTGCGTCATCTCGTCGGAGTTGAAGCTGAGGAACATCACCGACTCGCCCGACGCGTCGGACTTGGCGATCTGCGGCGGGTCGGCCTCGGGCGGCAGCTGCGCGACCACGCGGCCGATGCGGTCGCGGACGTCGTTGGCCGCCGCGTCGATGTCGCGCGACACGTCGAACTCGACGCGGATGCTCGAACGCTCGTCCTCGCTGTCGGACTCGAGCTTGATCACGCCCTCGATGCCGGCGAGGCGGTCCTCGATGACCTGCGTGATCTTGTTCTCGACGACGTTGGCGGATGCGCCGCGGTAGTTGGTGCTGACGGAGACCACCGGCCGGGTGATGTCGGGGTACTCGCGGACCGCGAGCCGCTCGAGCGACACGAGCCCGAAGATGACCAGCAGCAGGCTCA
>RFTM01000629.1 GCA_009923475.1 Gammaproteobacteria bacterium
TTCTCGATGCGCTTCCAGACGTTGGGATCGGGCCTCGCTTCGGGCTGCAGTTCGGTCAGGCCCGACATGCGCTCCTGCCACACCACGATCTGCGCGCGCACCACCGGATGCGCACGCGCATGGGCCTCCAGCCGCCGCCGTACCCGCGGGCGCAGCATGCCGACCGCGTACGCCGCAGCCAGGTGATCGAGCAAGGCCGGGTTGTGATGGATGTTCATGCGTAGCGCCCCATGCACAGGCGGAGTTGCTCGAGCCCGCGACGCATCCAGGTCTTGACGGTGCCCAGCGGCAAATGCAGCCGCTGCGCGAGTTCGCTCTGGCTCAGTTCACGCATGTAGGCAAGGCTCAGCAGTTCGCGCTGTCGCGCGTCGAGCTTGCGCATGCATTCGTGCAGCGCCCATGCCTGCTCGCTCGCCGAGGTCAGATCCATCGGGGATGCTTCGTCAGCGGCCAGCGTGGCCGACAACGCCTCGTCGAGTTCGACGGTGGCGTCGGCACGGTCGCTGGCGCGGCGGCGCAGGAAGTCAAGCGCGCGACTGCGCACGATCAACCCGAGCCAGGCCATCGGCGGGCTGATCGCGGCGCGGTAATCGCCGGCAATGCGCCAGATGTTCAAGAAAGCCTCCTGAAGCACGTCTTCGGCCCAGTCGCGCCGGCCGACCACCCGCAGCGGCAGCTCCTCGAGCAGGCGGCGCTCGCATGCCCGGTGCACAAGAGCCTTCATCCCGACATCGAGGCGCCGATCGAGGGCCGCATCGTGGTCGTCGACCGACTCGGCGGCGTCACGGACGGGTTCCGGACCGCGCTGCTGGCGAAGGAGACCGCCGCGGAGGCCCGCCGCGAGCCGGGAGAGGGACCCGTCGAGGTTCGGGCGACCGTCGAGGCGGCATCCGCGCAGGCCGACGAGTCCGCGCTCCGCGCGGAGGTCGGCGCGGGCACCTTGGCCGCGCTGGTCGTCGCCTCGCGCGACGGCGGCGAAGAGACCGTCGACCTGCTCGTACCGAGCGCCGCGAGCCCGCG
>RFTM01000630.1 GCA_009923475.1 Gammaproteobacteria bacterium
GCGTGCCGCGCCGATCCAGGCGCCGACGAGGCCGAGCAGGGCGCCGACCAGCAGCACCAGCCCCGCTTCCTCCGGCGACAGCCCGCCGAGCCGGAACCGTCCGCCGTAGAGCGCGGTGAGCCGCGCGATGGGCGATCCGACCGCGCCCATCACCAGCGCCACGATCGCGAGCGACAGCAGACCGCCGAAGAGCCCCTGGAAGAGGCCGGCGTAGAGGAAGGGACGCCGCACGAAGGCGTCGGAGCCGCCCACGAGCTTGGTGACCTCGATCTCTTCGCGGCGTGCGCCGATCTCAAGCCGGATGGTGTTGCCGATGACGGCGAGCACGCCCACCGCGAGCAGCGCCGACGCCGCGAGGAACATGGTGCGCAGCACCTCGAGCAGGGCCGCGAGCCGCCGCGCCCATTCGGCGTCGGCCTGCACGGTGTCGACGTCCGGCGCCGCCGTGAGGAAGGCGCGCAGCGCCTCGATGCTGCGGGCGTCGCGCTGCGCGACGCGCGGCTGCACGACGAGCGCGTGCGGCAGCGGGTTCTCGGTGAGCGCGTCGAGCGCGCTGCCGAAGCCCGAACGCTCCCGGAATTCCTTGAGCCCCTCGTCGGCGGGGATGGCGCGCACCGCCGCCACCTCGGGCCGCTCGCGCAGCTGCCGCGCGAGCTGCTCCGCGCGGGCGAGCGGCGTGCCGACCTTCATGTAGGCCGTGACCTGCACCGCCGTCGCGAGGTCGCCCGTGGCCGCGCGCGCGTTCTGCACCACGAGCCAGAGCCCCGCCGGCAAGGCGAGCGCGACGGCGATCACGAGCGTGGTGAGCAGCGTCGAGACGGGCCGGCGCAGCAGGCGGCCGAGCGCGGCGAACATCGACTGCAGGTGGCGCGTCACCCAGGTCGCGGGCGAGCTCACGGGGCCACCTTGCCGTCGGCGACATGGATGACGCGTTGTCCGAAGCCCTCGACCAGCGACAGGTCGTGCGTCGCGACCAGCACCGTCACGCCGACCTCCTGGAAGCGGCGGAACAGCTTCATC
>RFTM01000064.1 GCA_009923475.1 Gammaproteobacteria bacterium
ACCGGCGAGGGCGTGCACGTCGTCACCGTCAACGAATACCTCGCGCAGCGCGATGCCGACTGGATGGGGCCGGTGTACCGCTTCCTCGGCCTCACGGTGGGCGTGATCCGCAACGGCCAGTCCTCCGAAGAGAAGCGCGCCGCCTACGGCTGCGACATCACCTACGGCACCAACAACGAGTTCGGCTTCGACTACCTGCGCGACAACCTCGCGTTCCGCCTCGAGGACCGCGTGCAGCGCGCGTTGTCGTTCGCCATCGTCGACGAGGTCGACTCGATCCTCATCGACGAGGCGCGCACGCCGCTCATCATCTCGGGTCCCGCCGAGGAGAGCACCGACACCTACGTCGCCATCAACCGGCTCGTGCCGCGGCTGCGCCGCGCCGAGGGGCCTGCCCCCAAGGCCGACGAGCCCGAGCCGGACGGCGACTTCATGGTCGACGAGAAGCAGCGCCAGGTGCACCTCACCGAGGCCGGCCACGAGCGCGTCGAAGAGCTGATGATCAAGGGCGGGCTGCTGCGCGAGGGCGAGAGCCTCTACGACCCGGCGAACATCCGCCTGATGCACCACCTCAACGCCGCGCTGCGCGCGCACTCGCTCTACCGCCGCGACGTCGAGTACATCGTGCGCAACGGCGAGGTGGTGATCGTCGACGAGTTCACCGGCCGCACCATGCCGGGCCGGCGCTGGTCCGAGGGCCTGCACCAGGCCGTCGAGGCCAAGGAAGGCGTGCGGGTGCGCGAAGAGAACCAGACCATCGCGTCCATCACCTTCCAGAACTACTTCCGCCTCTACAAGAAGCTCTCCGGCATGACCGGCACCGCCGACACCGAGGCGCCGGAGTTCCTGCAGATCTACGGCCTCGAAGTGATGGTCATCCCGACCCACAAGCCGATGGTCCGCAAGGACCTGCCCGACCTCGTCTACCTGACGCAGGAAGACAAGTTCAAGGCGGTCATCGAGGACATCCGCGAGTGCGTCGAGCGCCAGCAGCCCGTGCTGGTCGGCACCGCTTCCATCGAGAGCTCCGAGCTCATCTCGGGCCTGCTCCAGAAGGAGGGCATCGCGCACGAGGTGCTGAACGCCAAGCAGCACGAGCGCGAGGCGCACGTGGTCGCCCAGGCCGGTCGGCCGGGCGCGGTCACCATCGCCACCAACATGGCCGGCCGCGGCACCGACATCGTGCTCGGCGGCAACCTCGAGGCGGAGCTCGCCGCCTTGCCGGCCGACGCCGATGACGCCGCGCGCGAGGCCGCGCGCGCCGCGTGGCGCGAACGGCACGATGCGGTCGTCGCCTCGGGCGGCTTGCACATCGTGGGCACCGAGCGCCACGAGTCGCGGCGCATCGACAACCAGCTGCGCGGCCGCTCCGGCCGCCAGGGCGACCCCGGCTCGACCCGCTTCCATCTGTCGATGGAAGACAACCTGATGCGCATCTTCGGCGACCCGAACTTCACCAAGCGGCTGCTCTCGGCCGCCGGCATGAAGGAAGGCGAGGTCATCGAGAGCCGCATGCTCACGCGCCGCATCGAGACCGCGCAGCGCAAGGTCGAGTCGCACAACTTCGACATCCGCAAGCAGCTGCTGCTGTTCGACGACGTCGCCAACGACCAGCGCAAGGTCATCTACCAGCAGCGAACCGAGATCATGGGCGCCGCCGACCTCGGCACCGCGGTGCGCGGCATCCAGGCGGACGTGGTCGGACGCCTGCTCGACGAGCACCTGCCGCGCAACGTGCCGCACGAGGACTGGGACCTCGAGGGCCTCGGCGATGCGCTGCGCAAGGATTTCCTCGTCGACCTCGACCCGCGCGCCTGGCTCGCCGCCGAGCCCGAGCTCGACGAGCAGACGCTGCGCCGGCGCGTGCTCGACGCCGTGGCCGCCGCCTACGACGCCAAGACCGCGCGCTTCGGGCCCGAGCTCACGCAGCACATCGAGAAGGACATCATGCTGCGCACGCTCGACCAGCACTGGCGCGAGCACCTGGCGGCCATGGACTACCTGCGCCAGGGCATCCACCTGCGCAGCTACGCCCAGAAGGACTACCGCTACGAATACAAGCGCGAGGCCTACGAGCTCTTCGGCGCGATGCTCGATCGGGTCAAGTTCGACACCGCCTCGGTATTGACGCGCATCGAGGTCCGCAGCGAGGCGGACCTGCAACGCGAAGAGGAAGAGCGCCAGCGGCGGCTGCTCGCGGCCCTGCAGGCGCAGCATGCCGAGGCGCAGTCGGCGCTGGCGGCGGCGCCCGCGGAAGCGGCGGGGGCGGGCGGCGCTGCGGCGCCGGCCGGTGGCCCGGCTGCGGCCGGTAGCGCTGCGGCGGGAGTCCTGCCCGGGCTCGGCGGGTATGCCGGCGCCGAGCCGGCGGAGGGCGCCGATGCGCCCTTCGTGCACGGCGACCGCAAGGTCGGGCGCAACGAACCCTGTCCCTGCGGCTCGGGCAAGAAGTTCAAGCAGTGCCACGGACAGCTCGAGTGACGAGCGGCGCGCCGTCGGCGACGCCGGTGGTGCCGGTGGTCGCGGCGGCCCTGCTCGATGCCGCCGGCCAGGTGCTGATCGCGGAGCGTCCGGCCGGCAAGCCGCTCGCCGGCCGCTGGGAGTTCCCGGGCGGCAAGGTCGCCGCCGGCGAGACCGACCTCGAGGCGCTCGCGCGCGAGCTGCGCGAGGAGCTCGGCATCGAGCTCGCGCGTGACGCGGACGCGCCGCGCCATGTGCTGACGCTGCGCCACGATTACCCCGACCGCTGCATCGAACTGCGCTGCTATGCGGTTCCGGGGTTCACCGGCCGCGTCCAGCCGCTCGACGGCCAGCGCCTGAAGTGGGTCGCCGCCGCGGCGCTGGACGCCGAGGACATCCTCGAGGCGGACGGGCCTTTCGTGCTCGCGCTGCAGCGCGAGGCTGCGCAGCGCGCCGCTTTGCAGCGACGCGTCGCCGGGGCAGCATAGACGCATGGACACCTACGACGTCGTCAACCCGCGCAGCGGTGCGGTCGACCACCGGTTCACCGCGCCCGCGGCCGCGGAGCTCGACGCCACGCTCGCGCGGCTGCGCGCGGCGCAGCCGGCCTGGGCCGCGGCGCCGCTCGCGCACCGCATCGAGGTGCTCGCGCGTTGGCGGGCGGAGTGGATCCGCCGCCAACCGGACATCATCGACGCGCTCACCCTCGACACCGGGCGGCATCTCATCTCGCGCACCGAGGTGATGGGCCTGCCGGGCAACATCGACCGTTGGAGCCGGCTCGCGCCGACGCTCGCGCAAGAGGAGGAGTTCCGCTCCGCGGCGCTCCCCACCATCAGCTACCGCTCGCAATACGTGCCGTACGCGCTGGTCGGCGCCATCAGCCCATGGAACTTCCCGGTCGCGCTGTGTTTCATCGACGCCATCCCGGCGCTGCTCGCGGGTTGCGCGGTGTTCGTCAAGCCGAGCGAGGTCACGCCGCGCTTCGCCATCCCGGCCATGCAGAGCATCGCCGCGGTGCCCGAGCTCGCCGCGGTGTTCCATGTCCAGCCGGGCGGCCGCGAGACCGGCGAGCGCCTCGTGCAGTCGGTGGATGCGGTGTGCTTCACGGGCAGCGTCGCCACCGGCCGCAAGGTCGCCGAAGCGGCGGCCCGCGCGTTCATCCCGGCTTTCCTCGAGCTCGGCGGCAACGATCCGCTGATCGTCACCGCCAGCGCCGACCTCGAGCGCGCGACCGATGTCGCGCTGCGCGCCACCTGCCTCGCGACCGGGCAGGCCTGCCAGAGCCTCGAGCGCGTCTACGTCGACCGTCGTGTCTTCGCGCCCTTCGTCGAGCGGCTGGTCGAGAAGGCGCGCCGCGTCGAGGTGAACTGGCCCGACATCCACGCCGGCACCATCGGCCCCTTCATCTTCGGCAAGCAGGCCGACATCGTCGCCGCGCAGCTCGCCGACGCGCGCGCCAAGGGCGCGCGGGTGCTCTGCGGCGGCGAGATCCTCGACCACGGCGGCAAGTGGTTGCGGCCGACCGTGCTGGTCGATGTCGACCACAGCATGACGGTGATGACCGACGAGACCTTCGGCCCCGTGATCCCGGTGATGCCCTTCGACACGGTCGACGAGGCCGTGGCGCTCGCCAACGAGGGCGTGTACGGGCTGTCGGCCGGCGTCATCGCGGGCACGCTCGAGGAGGCCGAGGCGATCGGCCGGCGGCTGGACGCCGGCGGCATCAGCCTCAACGACGGCTCGCTCACCGCCATGTGCCACGAGATGGAGAAGCACTCCTTCAAGCTGTCGGGCCTCGGCGGTTCGCGCATGGGGCCGGGCGGATACCTGCGGTTCTTCCGCCGCAAGTCGCTCATCCGCCAGCATGGCGCGCCGGCCACCCTCGACAGCATCGACGAATCACTTGCACGGAGCTGAAGCATGAGCACGCAGGATATGGGTCTGCCCGAGATCAAGATCGACACCGCCTCCCTCTGCCGCGAGGAGGTCTACACCGACCGGCGCGCCGGCACGCTGCGCCGCATGGTGCCCGTGCTCGCCGACGGGTCCCCCGACGCGTCGCGTCCCGTCCTCTGGCTCGGCCAGACGCAGCTCATGACCCCGGGCGGCGTGCTGCCGCTCGGCTTCGAGATCGACGCCAAGGACCTCGCCGAGGCCGTCGAGAAGTTCCCCGAGGCCGTGAAGCAGGCGCTCGAGGACGCGATCGCCGAGGCGCAGGAGATGCGCCGCGAGGCCGCCTCGCGCATCGTCGTGCCCGACGCCGCCGGCGGCATGGGCTCGCCCGGCAAGATCAAGTTCCCCTGAGCCGGCGGCCATGCGCTTCCTGCGAACCTTGAGGCCGCTCTCCCTGCTGGCGCTGTCCGCGGCGGTGGTGATCGCCACGCCGGCTTCGGCCCAGCAGTGGGACATGGCCGCGGGCGCCTATCACAGCCACCTCATCGTCCACGCCGACCGCTTCGAACTGCACCTGCACGACAAGGCGACGCATCGGGTCATCGACACGACGCGCGGGCGCTACCGCGCGGTGCTGGCGACGGGCGGACGAAGGGTCGACGTGCCGCTGACCAGCCTGCAAGCCGGCATCCTCGTCGGCCGTCCGGCGCCGGCGGGCGACTGGACCTTGGAGTTCCGGGTCGAGGGTCCGGGCCTGGCCCCTGCGGACCTGCGTTACTCGGCCAAGATGAAGCCCGGCGCGCAGCCCGAGCCGTCGAAGCAGGGCGCGCACGCGCACCACCACTGAGCGGGCGTGGGGCTCAAGCCTCCAGCACGGAGCGGTAGACCTGCTCGAACTCGGCGGCGTTCTTCACGCAGACGCTGAGGTCCTTCAGCAGGCCGTCGTGCAGGTCGTAGATCCAGCCGTGGATCTCGAGGGCCTTGCCGCGGTCCCAGGCGCTCTGCACGATCGTGGTCTCGCCGACGCTCAGCACCTGCTCCATCACGTTGAGCTCGCAGAGGCGGCGCAGGCGGGCGGCCTCGTCCGGCAGCCCGTCGAGCCGCGCGCGGTGCTTCTTCATCACGTCCTGCACGTGGCGCAGCCAGTTGTCGATGAGCCCGAGCCGGTCGTTGCGCAGCGCCGAGAGCACGCCGCCGCAGCCGTAGTGGCCGCAGACGATCACGTGCTCCACGTCGAGCACGTCCACCGCGTACTGCAGCACCGAGAGGCAGTTGAGGTCGGTGTGCACCACGACGTTGGCGACGTTGCGGTGCACGAAGAGCTCGCCCGGCAGCAGCCCCACGATCTCGTTGGCGGGCACGCGGCTGTCGGCGCAACCGATCCAGAGATAGTCGGGCGACTGCTGCCCGACCAGGGTCTCGAAGAAATGCGGGTCGCGGCTCTTGACCTCGTCGGCCCAGGCGCGGTTGCGCTCGAAGAGCGGGCGCAAGCTCCTCATGGCGCCTCCGGGCGCAGCGTGCGCCGGAAGAACTCCTCGACCGTCCGGTAGCCGTGCAGGCCGGTGGAGCGGAAGCCCATCAGCGCGTGCTTGCTGCCGGGGTAGGGCATCACCTCGAAGGGCTTGCCGAGGTCCTGCAGCCGCTTGAAGAGCGCGGTGCTGTGCGTGAACAGCACGTTGTCGTCGGCCATGCCGTGCATCACCAGCAACGGACCCTTGAGCGCTGCGGCATGGGTCATCACCATGCCCTCGCGGTAGCCGTCGGGGTTGCCCTGCGGCGCGCCGGCCTCGGGCACGCCCATGTAACGCTCGGTGTAGTGCGTGTCGTAGAGCCGCCAGTCGGTGACCGGCGCGCCCGAGACACCGGCGGCGAAATGCTCCGGCGCGCGGACCATGCACATGAGCGCCATGTACCCGCCGTAGCTCCAGCCCCAGACGCCGATGCGCGCCGGGTCGACGAAGGGCAGGCTGCGCAGGTACTCCACGCCCTTCACCTGGTCGTCGACCTCGACATGGCCCATGCGGCGGTGCAGCGCGGCCTCGAAGGCCGTGCCGCGGCTGCCGGAGCCGCGGTTGTCGAGCTGGAAGACGATGAAGCCCTGCTGCGCGAGCACCTGCTTGAAGTATCCGCCCCAGGCGCGTTGCACGCGCTGCACGCCCGGGCCGCCGTAGACCTCGACGACGACCGGATAGCGGCGCGAGGGGTCGAAGCCGGGCGGCTTGAGCATCGACCAGTGCAGCACCTGCCCGTCCGCGGCGCGCAGCGTGCCGAACTCGGGCGAGCGGTGCGCGGCGAGGTAGGGTGCGTAGGGGTGGTCGGCGTCCAGCGTGTTGGCGACCAGCACCTCGGGCGCAGCGCCCGTGGTGTGCCGCAGCGTCAGCGAGGGCGGCCGGTCAGGCGTGGAGAAGGTGTCCAGCCAGCGCCGCGCGTCGCCCGACATCGACACCAGGTGCCAGCCTGCGCCCTCGGTCAGGCGGCGGACGCCGGCGTCGATGCGCGCGGCATCGCCCGGACGCGCGCCGGAGGGACCGGCGAGCGGCGCCGAATAGAGGTGCCGCTCGATCGGCGTGTCGCGGTTGGCGCTGAAGTAGACGAGGCCGCGCGTCTCGTCGACGCCCTTGATGGCGCGCTCGCGCGAGCTGCCCACCACCATCCACTCGCCTGCGGTGACCTGCCGCAGCAGCCGGCCGTCGAGGTCGTACAGGTACAGGTGCTTGAAGCCGCTGCGGTAGGAGGCCCACAGGAAGGCCGGCCGCTTGCGCAGGAAGGTGAGTTCGTCGTGCAGCTCGACCCAGCTGTCGCTGCGCTCCTCGAGCAGGGTGCGCGCCGCGCCCGTCGTGGCGTCGACGCGCAGCAGCTCGAGGCGTTTCTGGTCGCGCGATTGGCGCTGCACCGCGAGCGCGCGGGAGTCCGGGAACCAGGCGACGCGTGCGAGGTAGCCCTCGCCGGCCGCCGCCGCGGGCAGTTCGCGCAGCGCCGGCGCCGCGCCATCGGCTGCCGGCAGCGTCGCGAGCCAAAGATCGACGCGCGCGTTGGGCCGGCCCGCCGCCGGGTAGCGTTGGCGCACCACGCGCACCGTGTCGGCATAGATCTCGAAGCGCTCGACTTCGTCGACCGGCGACTCGTCGACGCGCGTGAGCGCGATCATGCGCTCGTCGGGCGACCACCAGTAGCCGGTGTCGCGGTCCATCTCTTCTTGGGCGATGAACTCCGCCATGCCGAAGGACACGAGGCCGCCGCCGCCGTGCGTCACCGCGATCTCGCGGCCGCTCGACAGCTCGATCGCGTAGAGGTCCTGGTCGCGCACGAAGCTCACGTAACGCCCGCCGGGCGAGAAACGCGCGTCCGTCTCGGCCGCAGGCGTCGCGGTCAGGCGCCGCACCGCGGGGGCGCCGCGCGCTGGCTTCAGGTCGTAGAGGAACAGGTCGCCCGCGAGCGGGATCAGCAGCAGCCGCGAGTCGGGCGAGAACTGGTAGTCGACGATGCCGCCGAGGCCCGCGGTGCGCTGCCGTTCGCGCCGCGCCTCTTCCTCGGGCGACAGCGCGCCCTCGTCCTTGACGAGCGCCGCCGAGTCGACGAGCGGCGAGTTGCGGCCGGTCGCGATGTCGTGCGCCCAGAGGTCGAGGCGGTCCTTGTCGTCGGGCTTGCCCTGCAGGTAGGTGACGAGCTTGC
>RFTM01000631.1 GCA_009923475.1 Gammaproteobacteria bacterium
AGGAGCTGGTGCTGTAGTTCATGTACTGAGTGCTGAAATGCCAAGAGGTAGCTATACTATAACTGTTGGAAAAGGAGGTTCTGGAAGTGAAAGTTACGACAAGGGTCCTAGCAATAAGGGTTCTCCTTCATCAATATCAATTACACGAGGGTCCTTCAATATAGTAGCTGAAGGAGGAGGCGGAGTAACAAGAGGGCACGATATAGGTTACGGTTTAGTTGGTGGTTCGGGAGGAGGAGCTGCTGGTCCAAATCAAAATAAAAACAGTGGTGGTGCTGCTGGAACATCAAGTTCATTGGGAGGATTTAGTGGTAATATATATGGAAATAGAGGAGGGAATAATACACAATTTAGAAGAGGCGGTTGGACAAATGCAACTGGTGGAGGTGGAGCAGGAGCAGCAGCTCCTGATACTGACCCGAGCAGTTGGGAGAGAGGAAATGGAGGTAATGGCAAAATGTTTAATATAACAGGTTCTGAAGTTTTTTATGGAGGCGGAGGAGGCGGAGGAGGTCATCCAATAGCAGGTAGTGGAGGACAAGGTGGTGGAGGCGATGGTTCGGCACAGGGTGCGAGCGGCAAAGGAGAAGGAGGATCTGGGCAGGATAATACAGGTGGTGGCGGAGGTGGTGGATGCTGGGCAGTAACTATGGGAGGCAATGGAGGGTCAGGTATTGTTGTTATTAAATATAATAATATTAAATCATATAGATTGAGAGTTAAAGAAAAAACATATTTTACAATTGTGGGTGTCGGTACGAACATTTCGCGAAGCCTATTTTTACACGGAATATACAAGATTGAGATTAGTTCTACAAATACAAAAATAATGAAAGACGCAGACAATAGTTTTACTGGAATTAAAACAATAGATGTTGAAGGTGCTATTAATAATGAATTAAATATTAGCTCAAATAAAATAGATATTACTTATAATTTGCGTAAATCTATAGCTGATATAAATAAAACAGAACTATCAATACCTTCTGGAACAGCTGCTAATATTGTCTCTTTATATAA
>RFTM01000632.1 GCA_009923475.1 Gammaproteobacteria bacterium
GCGGTCGTGGAGCGCGTCATCCCGCGCGATCTCGTCCAGCAGCTCGAGCAGGCGCAGGACTTTCTCGAGCGTCGCCGGCGGATGCCCCGTCTCGCCTCCGATGCGGGCGAGGGACTCGCGCGACGGCGCCGCCATCACATCCCTTCGAAGTCCGGTGAGGCAAGCACGCGCGGCAGCAGGATGTTCCAACCGCGCGCGGAGACGGCCGCGCCCGGAGTCGCGCCGAGCGCGTATTGCGGATGCTTGGGGCGCAGCGCACGGACCGCTTCAAGGGTCGCAGTCGTGATGCCGAGGCGTTCCTGTTCATGCTCCAGCCACCAACCGAGCGCAGCAGCAGCGGCCGCATTGCCGAGCGTCTCGAGCGCACGCAGTAGCGCGGTGCTGCTGACCCGCGGCACGAGTGCGAGCGAGTCGCGCAACTCCTCGACGCCGCCGGCGAGATCGGGACGCGCGAAGACATCGACCAACGTCCGCTCCAGCGTCGTGACGCGCACGGGCAGCCCGGCGCGATCGAGCGTCGTCACATCGCGTTGCGGATCGAAGCCTCTCGGTGCTCTGACGAATCGGCAACTGAAGTCGGGCGTCTCGAAGACGACCGGGCCACTGCGCGTGAGCGCCTGGACGCCCGGCATGTCGGTGTAGGCGGCACCGTGCAGCTCGAGCGCGGAGTGGTAGGCGATGATCGCGTCCGGCTTGAGGCGCGATGCGGCGAGGTATCGGTCCGCGGCCCAGTGGCCGCCCTTGGCATGCGGCGGGACGGAGGCGAAGACCCCGCGCGCGATGCGACGCAGGTTGCCGGCTTTCAGGTGCTGCGAAAGCATGGCGCTCAAGACCGGGTCGGACGGATCCCGGTCGACGGCGCGGGCGTACTCCTCGCGCCGGAACACCGGGTGAGCGCTGAAAAAGGCGCGAGAGCCCCCTGGGGAGGAGGCCGGTATTGAGTCCGATAACGGGCAACTCATATATAAAGTATAAATTTATAGGGAGTAAGGTCAATACACGCATTGCCGACGATAGGGT
>RFTM01000633.1 GCA_009923475.1 Gammaproteobacteria bacterium
GCCACCGCCTCGCGCATGGGCAGGTTGCCGATCACCTCGCCCGCGATGCGCAGTCCCTCGAGGGCGGGTACGGCGCTGCCCGTGAGGATGCTGAAGGTGCGGGTGAAGCGCGCGGCGTTCAGGCTGCGCAGCAGGCGGCCGAAGAGCGGCGCGCGCAGCAGCCAGCCGTCGACGCGCCGCTGCGCCGGTTCGGCGCGCAGCCAACGGGCGAAGAGCAGGGCGCCCAAGGCGGTCGCGAGCAGCAACCACAGGCCGTACTTCTGCAGGAAACCGCTCACCGCCAGCAGCGCGCGGGTCAGCAGCGGCAGCTCGTTCCGGCCCGACTCGAACACCGCCACCACCTGCGGCACGACGTAGGTCAGCAGCCCACCCACGATCAGCAGGCACATGACCGTCAGCACCACCGGGTAGAGCAGCGCGCCGAGCACGCGCTGCCGGAGACGGTCGCGCTCCTCGGTGTGGTCGGCGAGCCGTTCGAGCACGGTGTCCAGGCGGCCCGATTGCTCGCCTGCCGCCACGGTCGCGCGGTAGAGCTCGGGGAACACGCGCGGGAAGCCGCCGAGCGCCGCGGCGAGCGGCTCGCCCTCCATCACCCGCGCGCGGACCGCCGCCAGCACGCGCTGCACGGCCGGCTTCTCGGACTGCTGCGCGACGGCCTGCAGGGCCTCCTCGAGCGGCAAGGCGGCGCGCACCAGGGTGGCGAGCTGGCGGGTGAGCAGCGCGAGCTCGCGCGCGCCGATCCGGCCGCCGCCGAGCGTGACGGGCTGCGACAGGCGCGCCCGCAGCGAAGCCCAGGTCCCGCCGCCGACGCTGCCGACCGCGGTGGGCAAGGGCTTGGGGCCGCGGCGGGTCGCGCCCGGTGCGCCGATGACCTCGGTGACCGACACCGGCAGCAGCTGCCGCTCGCGCAGCGCCTGCCGGACCTGGCGCGGGCCGTCGCCCTCGAGCAGGCCGCGCTGTTCGCGGCCCGCGGCGTCGAGCGCCACGTACTCGAAGGCGGGCACGGCCGGTCAGTCCTC